>NZ_JBLVPW010000002.1:0-285492 GCF_048286715.1 Flavobacterium kochi | reverse complement strand
AAGGAAAAACAGGGATTAAAAACAACTCCGTGGTAAAGTACATGAGAATGTACAAAACAGCCGCAAATTACGGTGTTAAAATGGGTGTCCTGCTTACAAACCCCTATAGTATTTACGGGTAAGTTAACCGTTAAAAATGCAGTATATCTTACTACTGAAGAATTAAAGACAATAGAAGATAAAAAAATTAGTATCAAGCGTCTTGAAAGAGTAAAAGATATATTTCTTTTTTGTTGCTATACCGGATACGCTCCTATAGACGCTTCAAATCTGACTTCAAGCAACTTAGTGACTGATTGTAATGGCAATCTTTGGATTGTAACCAACAGAACAAAAACAGCAATTCGCGCCAATGTGCCTGTGCTCCCTCCTGTGCTGAAGATAATTAACAAATATAAAAATCAACAAATTGGATTGATTCCTAAAATATCCAATCAAAAAATGAATGTTTATTTGAAGGAAATTGGAGTGTTATGCGGGATTGATAAAAACCTAACTTGGTATGTAGCCAGACACACCTTTGCTACGACTGTGACACTAGGCAATGGGGTGAAGATTGAAAATGTTTCAGCAATGATGGGCCATACTAATATTATGCAAACACAGCATTATGCTAAGGTATTAGATGCAAATGTAATGGAAGACATGATTAAATTAATGAAGAAATATAAAACCATATAAGGGTGATCATGCCGTGAATAAAAACCTTATTTGCCAAAAATACGCACATGAGTTAAAAATATCTTTCGAAAAATTTGCAGAGGTCTTCGCTTTGTCTCCAAAAAAGCTGTTCATTTACTATTAAACCTTGAACCTGAATCTTTAAATCTTCGAACTTCAAAAAAACCAAATATTTTGATTATTATTGCCCGTCCAATTACAGATCAGTATAAAGAATGAGAAAAATAAAAATATTCATCAGTAGCGTACAAGTCGAAATGGCGAAAGAGCGTTGGGCTTTACACGAATATTTATTATCCGACCCATTGTTGGGGAAATTTTTCGAACCTTTCTTGTTTGAACTGTTACCTGCAAGCGACCAGAATGCGGCAAACCTCTATCTGAGAGAAGTGGAACTTTGTGATATTTATTTAGGAATTTTAGGCAATGATTATGGTTTTGAGGATGCTGCAGGAATTTCTCCTACTGAAAGAGAATTTGACCATGCCACTTTACACCACAAAACCCGTCTTGTTTTTCTAACATCAAATAGCGCATCTGACAGACGTCCAAAACAAAATGCTTTTATCAATAAAGTTCAATCTGGTTTAGTCCGAAAACGCTTTAGTTCTGTCGAAGAATTAAAAGCTTCTGTTTATGCTGCTTTGGTCAAATATTTAGAAGAAAAGGAAATCATTCGAACAGGTCCTTTTGACGCTTCTTTACATCCAAAAGCTACTTTGCAGGACATCGATACCGAAAAAGTTGCAGCCTTTGTTCGTTTAGCAAAATCAAAAAGAGGTTTTCCACTACCGGAAACCGCGGCTGTTGAAGTGGTTTTAACCCACTTAAATCTCTGTCAGGAAAACAGGGTGACCAATGCAGCTCTGCTTTTGTTCGGGAAAAACCCGCAACGGTTTTTCATAAATGCAGAAGTTCGTTGCGCTTATTTCCAGGGTAACATAGTAGAAAAGCCAATCCCTTCTTACAAAGTATTTCAGGGTGATGTTTTTGAATTGGTGAATCAGGCAGAAGACTTCATTTTGTCCAAATTGGATTATTCAGTAGGTACTCGGTCTGAGAATACAGACATTCCGGGACAATACGAGATTCCAAGAGAAGCCATTGCTGAAGCTTTAGTAAATGCCATTGCACATCGTGATTACACTTCAAATGGCAGTGTTCAGGTGATGATGTTTAGGGATCGTCTGGAAATATGGAATCCTGGTTTATTACCTATGGGCTGGACCACCGAAAAACTAAAAATCCTGCATAGTTCAATTCCCTTCAATCCGCTATTGGCTCATCCCATGTATTTGGCTGGTTACATCGAACGCTTGGGAACAGGTACGGCCGATATCATCCGACTGAGTAAAGAAGCCGGACTCCAAGAACCCATATTTCTTCAAGACGAAGATTTCAAAACCATACTTTACAGAAAAACTACCGAGGAAGCAACCGAAAAAGGAGATTCAAGGTTGGGAGATAAGTTGGGAGATAAGTTGGGAGATAAGTTGGGAGATAAGTTGGGAGATAAGTTGGGAGATAAGTTGGGAGATAAGTTGGGAGATACTTCTATGAAAATAATTGTTGCTATCAAAAATAACAAAGAAATTAGTATTGCCCAGTTGGCTTCACAATTAGCAATAAGCACTACTACAGTCGAAAAACAATTGGCAAAATTAAAGAAAAAAGGAATCCTATTTCGCCACGGCACCAAGGGTGGTTATTGGGAAATCAGTAAAGAAATTAAAGAGTAATTGAAGTATTTTTTCTCCAAATACATATACCCACTAAAAAACAATAAACACCAACATATGAAATACTATTTTTGTAGATAATACCAAAAAAGGGAACATGGATAACGAGAATTTGGACAGTTTAATAGACCAATTGAAACCATTAATTGCACAAATACAACAGTTGCAAGAACAAGCATACAGTATCTGTAAACCGCTCCCCCTAACACGATTCTTTTATAAAAAAGGGTTCCATATAAGGAATTGATTTAAAAGTGAGGCTGTTATAATATTGTAAAAATAAAGCACGGATAATTTGAAACTATAAAAATCCAATACAGAAGAAAACGGTAATGTTTTTTTGCTATTCCAATATTACCTGCAACCTTTACAGCTATTTTGTTGGTTTTCTGATATTCTATGGATTTTATGTTCCGGAAAATGGGTTTTATAACTTTTTAAAGCTACGAGTTTTCCTGAAAAAGTTTCTTGAGGTGTATTTCCTTGTAGGGAGAGTTGTGGGCGAATCGTGTTATAAGTTAACACATCTGCCACTAAAGCAGTTTCAAGTTGTTCCCTGTTGGTTAAATTTTGCGGTAACAAAAACTGGTGTTTGATGATTTTATTGAACGCCTCAATTTTGGAGTTAGAAAAAGGAATGTCTTTTTGGGCAATTAAATGTTTGATGTCTTGGCCGGTGGTGGTTAGGAATTCTTGAACCGTACTGTTTACATTTTCCACACCGCCATCGGTGACAAAAGTGATGGGTTCTTTGCTTTTGTGTTTCAAATATGCTTGTTCCAACAAATCTCTAATGGCTTTTGGGCTGGAACTGTTTTCAATTCTGTATCCTAGAATCATTTTAGAATAATGATCCATCAAAAAATGAATGTAATATTTTTTGTCATCTGCCGTTTTTAGTATCGTTACATCGGCACACCAAATTTCATTGGGTCTACAACTCATCAACGAGCCATATCGTTTTTTCGGATGCAGGTGTCTTGTACTATATCCCAATAATTTGGAGTATTTGTACCAAGTGGTCAAGCCAAAAGAGATTTCTTTGCTGCGTAATGCCAACAAGTAAACAGAGGATTTAGACCAATGAAGATAGTCTTCATTTTCCATATATTTTTTGATTTGTAAAATTTCCTTTTTTAATAGTTGATGCGGATATTGTTTGACACACCACAAAAAATACGAAGAATCACATTTATTAATAACAAGTACTTTATAATTGTGATAGGTAGCTCTGGAAATATTGAAGACTTTTAATGCACTTTCAACGGGAACTATATCTTTTACCATTTCGACGGCATTTACCAATTTTTCTTTTTGTAACCCCATTTGTCGTTTGATTCCTTTTATTGCGCTGATAATCTCATGATAGGTATCAGAAAGTTTGAAATAAGCTTCCATGACTTTTTTTGCATTTTTAGATTCTCCAGTCCGTTTTATGAGTTCTAATTCTTCTTTTATAAAATTGGCTACTTCGCAACCGAGGTACTTGTCGGCTGTTTCATGTTCCCAACGGTGCTTGTTTGTTTTGGGAATTTTGGCTTTTATGGTATTGGGCAAGTTGTCGAATAATCCGTTTCTGATGTAATGTTTGACATTGGTATCCCATGAAATACGAGAAGATGAATAGATCATAAAAAAAATGCGTCATAAATTGTCTGACAATAATATGAAATTAAAAACAATAGGAAAGTATTTGCACGTAATACCAATCAAAATAGAAAAACCCAATACCAAAACTTAGTCTAGCATTAGACTTTCCTTTTTCTATTCCAAAAGCATCGGACATCTTTAATTACTCAACAACACCATAACCAACTCATTTTCAGACGTAGTTCCTTAAATGGAACGCTTTTTTATAAAAGAATCGTGTGAGTAGCAACGGTGTTGTGGCGAACCAGGTCCTTTTCCCTAGAAAAATGACTCTGCAAGTGTACAACTTTTTATCAAAAAACAAATTTTCTATCAAAAACCGTATGCCATACCAATTTTCATAGGTATTTATAACAAAATATACCTAAAAAGGATAATTACTTTTGCAGAAGAAATTAAGAGCCGCGAAACTTTTATTTCAATCTACTGAAGCGCTATTCCAGTTTGCTTCGGTTATTTATTTTTAATTTTTTCTATTTAAAATTTTTTAATATTCTATCTCTATCCTCATTCTCTTTGTCATTTTTATGATATAATTCAATGAAAACAATCTTATTATCTTCCTTAAAATAAGCATAAACCAATCGTAATCCGGAATTAACCCCATTACCCTTGAGAGACTTACATGCTATTTTTTTTACCTTAATAACACAACTTTCTATTCCTAAATTATCAATTCTAAAACTAAAAGGAGGTCTTGCATCGGGTAAAATTTCCATAACTTTCTTCACCACTTCCATGTCATCCTTTAAAGTCTTATACTTTTTCAAAAGGCCTTTAAAATCTTTCTTAAAGGGATCTATTTCTTCAAATACAATCATAACTCAATATCTTCTTCATAATTCCTTACTGAAAAAGGAGGTTCTCTATAAAAGGCTAACTCATAATTAATCTCTTCACCATCTTTTGAAGCCATCCAAGGAATGTCCTTATGAGAATAGTTACTAACCGCAGAAGCAGACCAATCACTCATTAGTTCAATCACTTTGTCTATTACTTCTTTCTCACTAGCTAGTAATCCTGTCAAATCAGCTTTTTCTAATGGCAAATAACGGGTTTGAGGATAACCGTGATATTCAGTTTTGAAACGTTGTACTTGCTTGTTTTCAATCATATTATTCATGATAATATCTAAATTTTGAGGAACAGGTCCATAAGGCAATTTTCTGTAATTCGCTCCGGTAAGATGTTCTTCATACAACTCATAATAATTGAAATCAGAAAAATACAACAACTTATACAATACAGTTTCTCCAACATTAGGCTTTCCTGCACATCGTTCCAATATATACAATAGAATATTTTTAAATTTTCCAATTTGTAAAGACGGAACAGATATTCTCTCATTACTAGTTTTAGGTTTTTCCTCTTCCGAAAAATTAATTGCTTCAGTCGTAAAATCTTCAGACATAAGGTCGTCAAGTGAAAAACCAAGTACTTGAGCAAACTTTTGCAATTCCATAATATTCAAACTTCTTTTACCCAACTCTACTTGAGTCAAAGAAGGCCTGGATATTCCAACCATTTTAGCCAAGTCTTCTTGAGAAAGTTGTTTTCTCTTTCTTAGCTCAACAATACGTTGTCCTATTTGAACTTGTGAAATTTGAAAAATCATAATTTTGAAATATCAGTTAATATATGCAAATGTATAAAATGTTTCAATATAGAACAAAAATATGTTTTAATTTAAAACAAAACTCTCCTGACTATTATATTTCAACAATTAAAAAAAAATACTGTCACACTTAAAAAAAATACTAAAAATGCTCTTTACATCGTAATCTTACCTAACTTTTATATATGACGCAATAATCTTGATATCTCAAGAAGTAATGTGGACACCTCATTACCTGTTATTGCTACAACCTTGACACTTCCAGCAACAATATGGACACCTTATTAGTATGGACACCTTACCATACAAATGCCTTTCTAATTATGTTTCCGTGAATTTCATTTCCAATACTCGCTTTTTGTTGAACCTTCTCTTTCAATTACTTTATCATCCTTCAATTTAGCGATCACTTTTTCTATTGTACTTGTTGCCAGTTCAAGAATAACAGCAATGTCTTGTCCTAATGGATGGTTCAAGCACGAAGAGCATAAGAATATCAATTCCATTTCTTCCTCATTTGTTCCGAATTTCATCCGTAATTACCCCGTAAAAAAGCAATATTCATTTCCTTACCGAGAGAAATTGGGTCTGACAATAACCTAAATTTATTTTAGAGATTTCCTATTGGATCACCTGAAGCAGTGTTCAGGTAATGATGTTCAGGGATCGTCTGGAAATATGGAATCCTGGTTTATTACCTATGGGTGAAAGTTTAGTGACCCTATTGGTGACCCTGTTTTAAATAATGTATCGCAACCCTTATATTTACTGGGATTTTCATAAAGGCATCGGAACCTCTTATTTTACAGCAACTAAGAGTTAAACCTGATTGGAATTGTTCAATGGAACCTAATTTCATTTTACACTTTAAATATGATTCGACAGCTACACTATTTAGTACCCTGTAAATCGAACTAATTTTTTATTAATAAGAGAGTAAATATCTGTGATTTAAAGTACAATCTTTTTTTTTATTACCTCCGGTTCCGTTCAACACAGATTTCATTGCTCGTGCCACTCACACAACGAAATCCTATCTGTTATAGGCAGTTTTTATTACGCACTTGATGAAATTAAGGTTTTTCTCCAACAGCTACAATCATTTCGCATGGCCCAGTAAAGCCTTTTTCAGATTCAAACTTTTGAAGTTCTTTTTCAATTTCCTCCCAAACAACTTCCTTCTCTGCGTCGGATAAATTACTCATCATTTGATGCAAGGCACCAAATGATTCTTTTTCAAATCGAACGCACTCGCTTGCCGATGGAAGCTGTAAAGGCGAGTCTACAAGTTCTGATTTCACATTTATAAATCCTGCTTGTTCAAACGCTTTTTCGATAGTGCCTTCGGCACCTAAGCTAAAAGGGCCAGGTTGACCTGGTATAGGTGGTGGCAATTTTGCCCGACTGCGAATAATAGAAACAGGGATTGAGAAAAATTTATTTTTTTCAGGAGTTGAATAAACGATGGCCGCTACTTTTCCGCCCGGCTTAAGTACGCGCGACATCTCTTTTAATGCCCGTTGCTGGTCAGGAAAATAGATAAGTCCAACCCTGGAAATAACTGCATCAAATGTTTCATCTTCAAGAGTTAGGTTTTCACCATCCATTACTTTCGTCTTGATATTGCTTATACCATTTTCCTTTGCCATTTTTTTGGCATACTCCAAAATATTAGAGGAAATGTCAGTAGCTAAAACATTACCTGAAGTGCCAACTTTTTTTGCTGTTGTGATGGATTGCTCACCTGCTCCCGCAGCGATATCAAGAACATGATATCCGGTAGTAATCCCTGCCATATTAAGCATTTTTTCAGTGGCATTACCAAGCCACTGATTAAGTGTAGGACTCCACCGAAACCAAGCATCGGCTGTCTCTTGCCACTGGTCGCGAGTCGTATTTTTGTACTTAACAGGATCAAATTGAGGTGTTGTTGGATCCATAATATTTAGAATTTAGGTTACATGTAGGGTCTCCAAGGACAACTGCCGATTACATCCAAGCTTACAGAGAAATATGTAAAGATGAACTAACCCGAAATTATAAAGGCATCGAACCGGGATTTCCCGCAATTGCGAACGAAAGACAGTACGGTAAAGCAATCTCTCATCTAAGTGCGTAAAAATTTAATACAAACCAGACCTTTAGTTAAAAAGAGGAATAACTCCCCCCTATCTGTTCATCATTTAGCCACGCAGTCAACAGTTGTAAATTTATACTTTACACGTTCAAAATCTATAGGCTCGCCTTTAACAAAATAAGAGGCACCCATCGTGGTTTCTATCTTCCCATTGCCTAAAATGAGTTCGTTTCCTCGCTTTAGAAATGCCATTGGATTTTTGTACGTTATTTTATCGTACGTCCCCTGAATAAATGTGTAGCTGGCAAATAATGTATCTCCACGAAATTCTCCGGCGATTTTCCCAACCTTTTTCGGCATATTAAAAAATTTCATCACCATATCTCCGGTTATTTTTCCATTTTTTAAAGTGTTCATTTTTAATTCAATAGTATCTTCTTGATATAGCGCTTTATAGCACTGGACGCTTATTGGTTTTTCAGCCTGGACTTGTGCCCCTTCAACGACTTTTGGGTTTTGATTTTTTTTACAGCTCTGGAATCCAATACAAGCAAACAGCAAATAAAAAAGACCTAGATTTTTCATAATAGTAAATATTTAGTTAATAATTGTGATCATTAGATATTCCGACGAAAGTACCCCCACGATTCCGCTAAAAAGTACGCCAGCCAAACCGGCCTCTTTCATCACTAAGTAAAGATAATATTTTTAAAGTTACAATTTTTTTTGGTTCTCAGAGATTTGCCTGTTTTTAGTGCTATTCTTTGTACGGACGCTGACGATCTGTCCATAATAGCACAGGTCGGAGTTGGGACAAAGTGTACACCCATTCCGATTCAAACTGGACATTTATTTTGATAATGGCTTTTAGTCCTACTTTGTGATTAAATCACGTAACTATAGACGATAAATCGATAGGATCAGTTATGATACAAGAAATCATTGGAATGAAAGCCGATGGTCTATTTTCATGAAAGACCTCCTGGAGCTTAAAGACGCGAACCTATCAGAATTTCTTGAATTTGGATGATTTAAAGCAACACCATCAGAGAAAAGGGGTCTGTTGAATCTGTCGAAGAATTAAAACCTTCGCTTAGCATTTTTCAACCTAGAACCGTATATAGTGCATTATAACGCACTTCTCTACGAATAAAAGCGGTCTGCAGACCAAAATACATAACATAGTGCAGTTTAATGCTCTTTTTGTTGAATTTAATAAAAAAATGGTGATGCTCATTTTAAAAATTTTTCTTTACTTGAAACTCCTATAGGAGATTTCCGATTAAGTCCTACTTATGACGTACTCAATAGCCGTATTCACATAGAAGACAAAGAATTTGCATTAGATGATGGGTTATTACCACGAAATTTAGGCCAAGGAAAAATTAGTCGACAATTTGCTATACTGGCGGAGCAGGCAGGAATTAGTGGAAAAAAATTTAATGATATCATGGCGATGATATCACAGTCAAATAAAGTACAAAAATTGACAACAGCTTCTTTTCTCAATGATACCACAAAAAGAAATTATTGGCAATCCTATCAGGGTCGTTTAAAGCAATTACTAAAAATGTAAGCTAAAAAAATCTTTAGAACTGCTAAATTCATTTCTTTTTTAACATGAGTACAACTCAATACCCCCGGATATTCTTTTAGCTGATTCGAAACACAAGTGTCACAAGTCGACCTAAATCTCGATTGGTATTTGAAATAAATTCAACAGTAACTATATTCTTTTACATATTAATTCTATTTTTTTTAAAATCGTTGCAAAAGCATATAATTAATATCAATTTTTGAGATACCAATACTTATGACAATTTATACATTAATTTACCCATATATCATTATTATAAATAATCTGATCTTCTTCAGTTTTTACAAAAATGTGATAGTTGCCAATTGGTAATTCAAAATTAATTTCTTTGCTTTTAGGAACTGTTAAAAAACTTTGAATTGGAATAGCCAGATTTTTAATCAAATCATATTCTTTTAAATCAATCACTTCAACCAAAATTTCTTTGCCTTTATATTCTGAAAAGTAATTATTCTTAATTTTTATTTTTTTGAAAACAGCATTTGGATATATATTTTTCAGACTGGGTTTTATGTTGTTCACTAAAAAAAAGTCTGCAGAGGATTCTGCTTTTGTAGAATCATTTAAGCATGCTCGGGGCATCAATAGCAACTCATTTTTAATATCAGAACAAATAACGGTTTGATTGATTGTAATAGGGTTAATTCCGGATAATTCTTTAAAATGCTCTGCCATCCACTTCTTTTTACCGCTTCCCTTTTCAATATGAGAATGTCCTGCATATATAAAAATCTTGGCATTTGGATCTTGTCTTAAAATCTTTAAAATGTTTTTCGCCTGACCTATTTCTCTTTCTGTACTTCTATCGACGTTTTCATGCCCTGAAATAATAAATCCCAATTCTTTTGCCTTTCTGATGAAATGGGCAAAATAGGGTTCATCAGTGTACAATCCATTTTTGTAATTGGGTATAAAACTCTTTTCTGAATCATCGTTAAATGCTTCTAATGATAAATAATTATAGCCGCTAGATTTCAAATTTTCTAATAATTCCATAGCAAACAATCTGTGTTTAGGATAGTAATGATCTTCATTAAGCATTATTACTTTGTTCTCTTTTGCTATTTGAGATATTTTATTAAAAACAGCATTATCCTTATAAACATCTTCTCTGCTCGATAAATCGGCAATCAACGGATTGAACTTTTCTTTGCGTGCTTTTTCGTAACCGACAATTAACGAATCATAGCTTTTGTTATTTGACATAAAAGAATTGACCGTTGAAAGCAATTGAAATTTCATGTCTCCTGCTTCAACTTTTAAAGGAGCTGTTGCTATTTTTTTACTTGCGTAGAGCCCATTTGGATGAATAGATGGTAAGTAATTGATAAATATAGAAGGGTAAGACATTTTTTTTCCATTCAGAGAATCAATGGTTATTTTGGTTACCAAGTCATTAACAAAAGTATGGGACGAGTGACTATTATTTTTTGACGTCGCTCTTACCAAACCTATAATTTTTCTTTTCCCTTTTTGTTTTTTAAAAATGATACTATTGTTGGGCGTATCATTGACAACGACCTCGTTAATTATTACACTATCGTTGGATGGTGCTACTTTCTGATTAAAAAAATACACCTCCATTCCCTTTTCTTTGTCATTTGCAACTAAAAAAAGATCTTTGCGAGATACGTTTTCATTGCCTTTCAATAGTTCTTTATATGCTTTTTCTTTAACAATAGAAACTTCTGTAAATTGAATGTCTTTATCAAAATCAATTGCCACTTTTAAGGAATCATTGTAAAAATAATTTTTATTGAAATAATTTTTATTTACGAGTTCATTTTTATTGATACTGCAAGAAATAAGAAGAAGAAGAAAAAGGCACGCCGTAATCGTATATTTAAGCATTCCAAGTATTTTTATAAGGGTCATAGTTGCATTTAATTTTCGTTGTATATAATAAGTCTGATTGTTACTCTTTGAATGGAATACTTCCTCTGGGCAGACATATCGGAATTCACAATCTTTACATATTTTAATTTTATCATTTGAAATTCTCCAAAAATCTTTCATTTTTGGACTCAAAATAATCTCCTTAAGATCATTTTTCAATTTTACCAAAGACCAAATCATCAATTGTGCAACGCTTTATATTTCCAAAATGATTATCATACAGGCTTATTGTATGAACTATTAAATTTCAATGAGTGTAAATAAATTCTGTCAACGAAATTATAGAAAAGAATTGAAACGTAGCCATCGCGAATACAGCCTTTAACAAAGAAGGTTGTTTTTAAGTAAATTATGTTAAAATTAAAGGAATATCAAATAACCCCTTGTTAAGGCCTTCTTTCACATCAAAAGCTTTTTTCATACGGATGATACGTTTTGGAGGGTGTTTGTTCCGCTCCATATGTTTTTTGATTGATTGTATAACTCTCCCAATTCGTGTAATTTGGCTTATAGTAGTTTTTTGTTGGAATATCCAACGGTGTTAAAACATTAAAAAACAATATATATTTTATTAACTAATTAACAACCAGGTAGATATATAAATTATAACTTTGAAAAGTTATTATTATTAGAGTCATAGGCATATTTGCGGTAGGAAATATTAAAACCCATCAAACTATAAAACGGACCCTATTCTTTACATACACTGTAACTGTATCCACTATCCATAAAAGTGTGGATCTGTGATCTGTAGCTTCAAAAAAAATCCCCTCAAATTGAGCTAACGAGAAAAATCTTAAAAAAATAAAACTATGAAAACACAATTACTAAAAAAACTTTCTGCTTTCATCATGATAATCTTGATGTTTTCTTTTGCAGATGCACAGCGTTCGTCCAAAAGTTTTATGAATTTACTTAACAAAAAAAACGATGTAAGAATAAAGGGAACCCCATATCTTCCCTTTAAAAATAAATCGTTACCGGACAAACATGATTCTTCAATTTTATGGCAACAAACAATTGGAGGAAGCGGACACGAAGACCGTGGGGCTATTAGAACCATTCGAGGGGGGTATATCACCTGTGGTTCCACAAATTCACCAGATAACGACTTTCAAGTTCCGGCAAATCATGATTTTGATGCCTATGTTGTAAAGTTAAACAATGAAGGCAATCTTGTTTGGGCACATACCTATGGTGGGAGTGGGTACGATGATTTTAATGATATTATTCCAACTTCAGATGGTGGTTTTATTGCAATAGGATCTTCAATGTCTAATGATGGAGATTTAACAGGTAACCATGGTGATAAGGATGTATGGGTGGTTAAATTGGATGCCAACGGAAAAATACAATGGCAACAAAACTATGGAGGACACAAAGATGACCATGGGAATTTTATAGTTCAATCAAATGATGGCTATGCATTTTGTGCAGGCGCAGCTTCTGCAAATGGCGATTTAAAAATATTGTTTCCTCATGGGCATTTAGATGCGTGGATTGTGAAAATTTCGCTTTCAGGAAAAATTTTATTTCAACAAATATATGGAGGTAGTGATGATGAAGACACCAACGGGATTTATTTTAACGACAAAGAGAAAACCATCGTTTTTGGAAGTTATACCTTAAGTAATAACGGTGATGTTACCGGTAATCATGGAGAAAGGGACGCATGGGTTGTTAAAATAGATGAAGCAGGGAATATTATATGGAAAAAAACCTTGGGAGGTTCGGGAGATGATGTTTTAAATGGTCTGGCAAGAACCATCGATGGAAATATTGTTTTTGCTACATTCAGTAATTCCGTTGATGGTGATGTGGCTGGTAATAATGGGTTATATGTGGCCTGGCTGGTAAAATTAAATGTAGTTACTGGCAATATTATATGGAATAAAACATTTGCCAACCCTGCCGAACTTGGTGCCTTGGCGGTACTGGCAACCGCTGACGGCGGTAGTGTAGCTATGGGCCTTTTCGGAAGTTCAGCGGATTCCCAAACCTGGGATGCAATGCTATTGAAATTAGATGCGTCTGGCAACCAGCAATGGATTAAAATATTTGGTGGCAGTAAGCAGGATTTTGCTGAGTTTGGAGATGAAACACCTAATGGGGATATCATTACTTCAAACTATACAGAATCAAATGATGGTGATGTTAAAAATGCAATAGGAGGTGCAGATACCTGGATAGTAAAATTTGGGAATTCCAGCAATAATTTTAGCGGGCCAGCTATTGTAAATCCACCTATTTCCAATGATAGAATAGGGGAAATTTCGCTCTCTAATTACCCAAATCCATTTACAAATTCGACTACTATTTCTTTCACGATTTCCCAGTCGCAAAAAATATCGCTGAAAATTTATGACATGAATGGAGTATTAGTAAAAATATTGGCAGATGAACCGTTTGAAAAAGGCCAACATCAGCTGCAATGGAATACAACCGAAGCCAAAGCAGGAATATACATTCTGGAATTTGATGCCAAAGATTATAACGAAACAAAAAAACTATATGTAATTAAATAATTAACCTTAAAAAAATAAAATCATGAAAACACAAACATCAAAAAAGCTTTTTGCTTTCATCATTACAGTAATGATGTTTTCCGGTTTTACGCAATTTGCATCAGCTCAAAAAGGTTGCAATGATAAACATCCCTGTCCCAGTGGAGGTATGTGTATTAATAAAAGGTGCGTTTGGTTTTGCCAGTGCAACTTGCGTGGTTATGGCTGCTCAGGTAATCCAGACTGTATCAGTTTTTGCCGTTCCTACTGCCCAATTCCTTTTGCAGAAAACAAAAGCAATGATGAAACAATTTTTAATGGTATCTATCATCCCGATTCACAATCTGCCGGCATTTCATTTACACTTTCCCAACCGGAAAAAATGTCGGTAAAGATAATTGATGAGAATGGCCGATTGATGGAAACATTGGCCGATGGAATGCTTGTAAAAGGAGAACACGAATTGTTATGGAAAATGGCTGATGTACAGGCGGGGACCTATTACCTGCAATTAGATAAAGAAATGCATCATGAAATCGCAAGATTATGCGTTATAAAGGATAACTTAGATTAAAAATCATTGTGGTCCGATAAAAGAAAAAAGAAACCAAAAAAAGGGCTTAAAAATAATCGTCATTTGGTTTTATAAAACCAAATGACGATTATTTTTATAGTAAATCTATTTTCGGACAGCTGATTTCTTTAATTAATGATACAACCATAAGAGATTCCGTGAAAAAAAATGATTCCGGATATGTAAAGCGTTTTAAGACTAAAAACCATGCGCATGCTTTTTTTGCTCTTTTGCCAAGTGTAATTCACTTCGGCAGTATTTGGTCTTCCAAAAAAACAGGTCAAAATTGGCGACAGCACAATTAGTTTATTTAAAGACATTTTGAGTTGCGTTGAAAGAAAGCATTTCCTTATTTAATGAAACAAAAAAAATGGATTTAGATACAATGGTTATTTCCAAAATTCGATTTTGTAATTAAATAGAATGATATTGAGCCAATTATTATAATTGTTCAACTCCCAATTTTTCCTTTACGGAATTGTTCCGCACTTTTAGAAAAATTTTGAGTTTTTGTCTTATTTGGCGCAACAAATTCAATGAAAAGTACAGCTATAATTATCGCCATCACCGAGAGTATTTTCTTCACAAATAATTAATTTAGAGTATTAATTATTCGAAAGTAGCACGTCAGCTGACAAAAAAAAAACTTCAACAGCAACCTTTAACAAATGAGGTAGTTTAACAGTAAACTCTGTTAAAATTTATACTGAAAGTATTAAATAAACCCCTGTTTAATGGCCTCTTTCACCAAACCGGTATCATCTGTCACATCAAAAGCGTTTTTCATACGGATGATGCGTTTTTGAATGGCACTTGTTGTCAGATGAATAATTCCCTCCAGCTCTTTTATTTTAAATCCTTTTGATAAATACAACAGAATTTGGCGATTCTGATCTTCAATCATTAGATCCTTTTTCCATATTTCGTTGATACAGCTTTTTACCATCGGACTGTGGTATTGGATTCCTTGCATGACTTCCAATACTGCCTGTTGCAATTTATCCGGCGTTACATCATTTTTTATGATCAGTCCCTCAGGTCGTATTTTCTTGGCTATATCATAAATAATGATCACTTCAGTATGCGCCGTAACCATAATAATTTTACAATTAGGCATCTTCTCCCGTATCATAATAGCTAAATCACTACCCGATAAAATAGATTTTGCTTCATAACCTGGTAAACCTTTATCAACGATGGCTATATCAAATAACTGCTTGGATGAAGTTTTTTTTTTCAAAATCGCGTAGGCATCTTCACAATTATGTGCTTTTGTAAAAACAGGTTCGCATAATCCAAAAGGAGCCGTCAAAAGAGCACTAACATAACCCTCTACTGTCATAGGGTGATCATCTACTAAAAATACATTCATAAATTGGGTTATTGAACTTTAACAAAATAGGCAGTTTTTCTGCAACAAAATAAATTGGTTCTTATCTAGCTTGCACTCCTCTTATTTCTAGTATCATACTATGCGTTTTTCCTTTCTCATTATTGACGATAATAGCGCCTCAGCTACAGGAACTTTAGAGCTCTTCGAAAATTTCCCAAATTATTTTTGTGCTGGGATTGTCAAAGATAGTCAAACGGCAATAAATCAAATTATAAAAGTAAAACCACAACTGATACTCCTACGTATTCCGACCAAATCTAATGAAAGAAATTCTCTTTTTGCAACGATTAATGACTTATTTCAATATGTAGATCCGATGCCCTATTTCATCGCATTGGCAGCAGTACCAGATAATGCCCTTCAAGCAATACAATCTGGTTTTTCTGACTATATAATGGCTCCCTTGCATTTGCATGAATTAGGAAAAAGCCTTTTCAAATTTGAAAAAAGAAATCCACCAAACTGCATTACAACGATTTGCATTAAATCCTATAGTGACTATCAGTTCGTAGCCCTGCAAGACATAGCCTATTTAAAAGCGGATAACAACACGACGGATATTCAGTTGTATACTGGCAAAACAGTGAATGCATATAAAACATTAAAGCATTTTGAAGACAGTTTACCATTCTATTTTTTGAGAATCCACAAAAGCTATATTGTTAACATCAATCATGTTTCACGGATTCACTTTAGCAAATCAAAATGTTATCTCAATTATAATGAAATCTTACCCTTCTCCCTGACTTACAGAGATAATATTGACGCCATAATCCGAAAAATCAACATCTAGTTTTGTATTACTACCTCCTTTAGCCTGTATTGAACTAATCTTTTTCTCAAAACACAGGGTTTTACCACTTAGATGCCCCCATACACTACTGTACTAAACCCGTTCACAACAAGCGCATCAGATTTCAAAATCACATCAGTTTTTACCTGTTAATTTGCACTCAAATAATGCATCAGAAGCTTCTAAATAAGTATTGAGGATGGGGGAAATCTGCCATTAATGCAGTGTCATTCTCAATAGTTCAGAACAGCTACTTCCCAGCTTTTCTTAAAAAAAGGTACTCCATTTTGGATCAGTGCGGTTAAACAATTTCCTAATTTTTTAAACATTTTTTATGAAAAAGCTATTAATTGCTATAGGCTGTATCGCAGCTATAGTACAAATGTCTTCCTGTACTTCAGATAGTATGCAAGAAACAAAAAACACGACCAATAAGACTACTCCGGAAATCATCTCTGCTGAAGTTCTGGATTCGATTGTGGTGCCAAATTCGATTGAACCTGACAATGGAGATACCGATCCTGCTAAAAGTAAAACGTAAAAATTACAATAATAAACCAGACAATAAATTTAAAAAATATTTTGTCTGGTTTTTAATCTTATTTTTGGTGGAATTTATAAATTTCTTAAAAATTGAAAGCAAAATTAAAGACAATTCTGTTCGTTTATTTCTTATTATTGATAGCTTCCTGTCAGAAAAATAAATTTGAGAATGAAAAAAGAAATGATGTTTTAGCCTTTTTAAAAAAGCTGGAGGCGAACTCTTTAGAGCCATCTAAGGAGGAAAAATACCTGGATACATTATGTCAAAAATTGCAGGTTCAAAAAAATGATTCAGCCACAAGAAATTTATATTTTAAAATTGCGGTTAAATATTACAACCTTAATCGACTTGATAAGTATTTAATTGTAACAAAGCAAATTAGAAGACTATCCGTTAAGGATAACGATAGTTCCCATATCGCAAAATCATTGTATTATTTAGGTGATTATTTTGAATCAAAAACGCAATTGGATAGTGCTTTCAGTTATTACCTTCAATCCGAACAAATATATAAACAACTTAAAGACAACATAAATTCAGGAAAACTTGCTTTATATAAAGCAGGAATTTTATATGGGGCAGGAATCTTCACCGAAAGTGAAATAGGAGCGGTAAATGCTTTGCGATTACTTTCTAAAACAGATAATACACGATTACTCTATGAATGTTATAATTTGTTAGGAATATCATTACAGGAAACAAACCAGCATAAAAAATCTCTTCACTATTTTAACCTGGCTCTAAAGCAAGTTGAAAACCTGGAAAATGAAGGTGATTCAAAAGAGAAAGTAATTAAATCCAGAATTTCAGTCTATAACAATATGGGGATAGTTTATGAAAAACTGGAAAACCATCAACAAGCAATCCATTTATATACTATAGGGTTACAGACAAAGGATTTAAAGCAGAATTATCCGAAATTATATGCCATGCTTTTAAATAATCTTGGTTATTCAAAAATGAAATTAGGAAATAATAAAGGTGTTGAAAAATTATTATTTGAATCTCTAAGAATCCGGGACAGTCTTCAAATAGAGCCTGGTATAGTAGCTAGTAAAATAAGAATTGGAGAATATTACCTATATAAAAAAGATACCATTAATGCATTGAAATTCATCAGGGAAGGCTTTATTTTATCAAAAAAAATCGAAAGTAATTACGATATTATTCATGCCCTAAAACTATTAACTGAGAACGATTCGAAAAACAAAACCTTCTATTCTAATTTATACTTTAAGGTAAATGATAGTATTCAAAATACAGAAAGGGAAACCAGAAATAAATTTGCCCGGATCGCTTATGAGACAGACCAGGTAGAAGAAATTAATGAAATCTTATCCAAAAGGAATACCAATATTATTATTGGTTCCGGAATTGTAATTCTTTTTTTAGGAGTGTTTTTTGTCATGTACCGCTTAAAATCTAAAAATAAAGAACTGCTTTTTGTTCAGCAACAACAGACTGCAAACGAAAGAATATATCGGCTAATGTTAGCACAACAATCTGAAACTGAAAAAGCACGCAATGAGGAAAGAAACCGAATCGCCATGGAATTACATGACGGGATTGTAAACAGCATTTTTACGACTCGTTTTAATTTAATCCAATTAGACCCAGGTGCTTTAGATAAAAAGGAACAATTGGTAAAAGAGTTAGAAAAAACAGAAAATGAAATTAGACGGGTCTCACATGATTTAACACAAAACCTGCTTTTTGAAGATAAAAGTTTTCCAGAGATACTAACAACTTTAGTGGCATCCCAAAAAAACCAATACGACACTAAATTTGACGTATCAATAGATAAATACATTGACTGGTCATCGGTTTCTAGTGATACTAAAATACATATTTATCGCATCATACAAGAAGCCATACAGAATAGCAATAAATACTCCAAAGCAGAAAGATGTTTTATAGTACTATTGAAAACTGCCGCTAAAATAACCATTCGGATTTGGGATAACGGTGTTGGGTTTAATCCCGAAAAAGTAAAATACGGCATTGGGCTGAAAAACATAAAAGACAGGACCAAAATGGTAAACGGAGAATTGAAAATTACTTCAGGTCCGGAGAACGGTACAACTATAGAAATAATCTTTTAATACCCCGGATTTTGCTCTAATGGAGCATCTTTATTAAGGTCAATTTCACTCTGAGGAATCGGCAAAAGTATGTTATGACTATGCAGGCCATTGGTCGTTTCAATAGCTCCCCCGGCAAGCGGTGCAGTTCCATTTAATCTGGTGGCCCTTTCTACTAATGTACCAGTTCTAACCAGGGTCATCCTTCTATTCTCTTCCCCTAATAATTCTCTGGCTCTTTCATCTAAAATGAAATTTAAGCTAATATCTCCGGAAGTAACGACCGCTGCATTAGCTCTATGTCTAAGAACATTAATATCAGCCGCAGCAGCTGCAAGTTTATTTTGTTTCAATCGAGCTTCAGCTCTTAAAAGATAAGTTTCACCCAAACGCATGATAATAAAATCCTTCCACATACCAAATCCAAATTCATCTTTAGGATCAAATTGACCCCATTTCAATGTATAAGGGTTGCTTTTGAAAATAGTGTCACTTGCAAATATTTTTATTTCACTGCCACCGCCTAATGTAAAATTAACATTTTGACCATAGGGAACTTGTTTACGATATACAGCACTGTACTTAGCATCCGGATTGTTAAAATAATGAAGACGGTGTATTGTATATTTAGAATTACGCATATCACTTCCTTTGTACAGCTTGTATAGCACCCAATTATTCAGTCTGACTCTTGCAAGTCCTCTACCCCCTAATGAATCTGTTATCGACATTGCCGGCAAATTATGGTAAGCAGCTACCCAAACCCTGCGCTGTTGCGGGAATCCCGTACTGCCTCCCGGGACAAGTGTGGGGTTTTCCTGTTCCATAACCCAAATAACTTCTTTATTGCCCTGGCTTCTTCTTTGGTTTCCATAAACAAACATATCTGAAAACGCATCACCGGGTTGACTCGATTTCACTCCGAATCGGTTTGTTGTAAGACTAAATTTCCCCCCGTTAATAATAGCATCACATTGTGCTTCTGCTAAATCTGGCTTGTTTACACGTAAATATACTTCTGCCAAAAGCTGATGTGCCATCGCTTTATTGGCTCTTCCTGGTTTTACCGCAGCATCAACTTCAGGAAGCTTTGCAATTGCAAAAAGCAAATCCTGTTCAATTGTATTATTTACATCCGCAATAGGAGCCCTTGTAAAGTCTGTCTTAGCAGAAGTTACAGGCTCAGTAACTAACGGAACTCCTCCATAAAGAGTTGCAAGCATATTGTAGGAGTACGCTCTAAAAAAACGGGCTTCTGCATTATAGGTATCAAGCTGCTCTTGAGTCATTCCCACAGCAGAATTATCCCCTGAGAATTTTATAATTAGGTTGGCATTATTTATGATTTTATAGAGAGAAGTCCACAGCTTAGCTGCTGCTGCATCGGTTGATTTAAGCTGAGCATAATCAAAATAAGGACGGGCCATTCCATTCGAATTACCATTTGGCGCCCAAACTATATCCGTACCCAATTGTGCCATCCCCAGAAAAGTCTGATCTTGCTCGGTAGTATACAAAGTACTGAAAGTATTATGAAGCCCAATTGCTGCTGCTTCATACCCCAATTGGTCATTTAATGATCCGGGAGCATAAGAATCCAATACCTTTTCATCTAAAAAGGAATCGCTGCAAGCGGTAGTCAATACTACGATGCTGATAAAACCTATTAAATATTTTATACGTTTTTTCATCTTAGTTTATTGTTTAAATCAATTACTGTTAAAGCGTTATATTTATTCCAAATGAAAAGGTTCTTACTGCCGGGTAGTTGTTTTGCCAATCTGTCGAACCTCTGGATGAATAATTCATTTCCGGATCCCAACCGTACCAATTTGTAAAAGTGTATAAATTTCTGCCTGAAACATACAGTGTTACCCCTTCTAAATACTTGCCCAATACTACCATTGGAAATTGATAGCTCAATTTTATGTCTTTAATTCTTACGTAACTATAGTCTGCAAAGAAATTATATCCTCTATAGTTTTTATAGGCAGAAAGTGATGGCCAATAATTGTCCTTATTTTCAGCTGTCCAATACTTGAAATCTTCAGGTAAATTTCTTCTGCCTGCTTCATCCGCATAGGTAAGGTCCCTGTTACTTTTTAAACCTCCTTGAGAGGTTTCAATAAAAACGCTAAAATTGAAGTTTTTATAACTAAAAGTATTGATTAAACCTCCTGTCCATTTTGGATCTCTTTGTCCAAGGATAACTTTATCGTCGTCACTGATTTTCCCGTCACCGTTTTGATCTTTAAATTTAAGATCTCCAGGTTTTGCTACAGGATCTGCTAAAGCAATTTGAGCCTCTTCTCCTGCTTGCCAAATTCCTGTTTTTTCATAATCATAGGCAACATTTAAAGGTTTTCCAATAAACCAAGTATTCCCTAAATCATCTTTACCATCCCCATACAAGTCCAACAATTTGTTATTGTATTTAGAAAAATTGATAACTGTTTCCCATGAGAAATCTGCTTTACGAATGTTTACCGTATTTAATGATACTTCGATTCCAACATTTTGCATCTTTCCTAAATTATCCCATATGTTGTTGTAACCTGTTATATTTGGTATGCTTCTTCTTAGCAAAATATCGTCTGTTTTAGATTTATACACTTCAACTGACCCTCCGATTCTGCTGTTTAATACTGAAAAGTCTAAACCAATATTACTGGATGTAGTCGTTTCCCAGTTAAGGTCAGCATTCCCTAAAGAAGTGTACAAAACACCTGTATAGGCTACACCGTCAAATGGTTGTTGTACTATACTGACAGTTGTTGCTGTTTGATTTACCCCAATTGCCTGGTTACCCGTTTTTCCGTGTGAAAGTCTAAGTTTTAAAATATCTACGTAAGCTACATCTTTTAAAAATGCCTCATTCTTAATATTCCATCCAAGAGCTACTGAAGGAAAGATTCCATACTTGCTGGTATTTGTACCAAATGCAGAATACCCGTCTCTTCTGGCAGTAAGCGTTAACAAGTAACGGTTATCATAAGAATAATTCATTCTTCCCATTTGAGACAATAAAGTATAGCCATTTGCTGATGAGGCAGTTGATTTTATTGCACCTGCATTTAAATTATGATAGGACAAACCGTCATTTATAAATCCTACTGCCTGCGCCTCTGATTTAAAATAATCAACCTTTTGAGCACTATATAATCCTGTAAAATCCACATGATGCTTTTTAAAATCCTTTGTATAGTTTACGATATTTTCCACCACCCAATTTGAAGTCTCTGTGTTTGAAACATAAGCTGTTCCATTTGGATCATTTGCCTTTCTTCCCGTGTAAGTCGCAAAACGATCTATATTGTAAGTGAACGATGCGTTAAGACGGTATGACAATCCTTTTATTGGCGTTACTTCAGCAAATCCTGATCCGGTTAAATTCTTTCCCCTGTCCAGTCTGTCAGTTGTCAATCCTAAAAGTGGATTAGTAAATAATAATTCTGGCGCCATTGGATAAATCAAATATCCGCCATTTGCATCATAAGGCACTGAATAGGGACTCATGGCGGTCGCATTTAAAAGACCGGCTCTTCCTCCATCATAATTATTTTCGGTAAAAAATGCGGAACTACCTACTTTCAAATAATCTGTTATTTCAGAATCAATGTTAACACGAAAATTTGTTTTTTGAAATTGATATCCTTTTACAACACCTTTCTGATTCAGTTTACCCCCGGAAATAAAGTATTGAAATTTACTGGTACCGCTGGAGATACTCAAATTGTTTTCACTAATTATCCCGGATCGGGTAGCATCTTTTAACCAATCAGTAGTAATTCCGGCATCATAATTTGCCTCTTCGGATGCATTTGGCAACACGGTAGTCTGGGTAAGGTTATTCGCTTTTTGAAAATCAGCGTATTTTTGCACATAGGCAGCAGCACCCATTGGTTTTAATACATTAGCCATGTCCTCAACACCTGAATAGCCACGATATTTAATAATCGGTTTTCTATTGGAGGCATTACCTCTTTCACTCGTAATTAAAATAACCCCATTACTGCCTCGGGTTCCGTAAATTGCAACTGCCGAAGCATCTTTAAGAATTTCTATCGATTTGATATCGTTGGGACTGATATCATTGGTAGTACCAAAAAAAGGAATCCCATCCAAAACAATTAAAGGACTGCTATTCGCATTTATCGAGTTCACCCCCCTAATCTGTACGGATGCCGAGCTCCCCGGTACAGACGAAGACTGTGCGATTTTTAAACCTGCAGTAGTGCCTTCAATCGCGTGTAAAATATTGGTAACCGGCAAATTTTCTAATCGCTCTTTTGGCACAGAGGAAATCGCTCCGGTTATGTCGTCTCTTTTTTGCGTTCCGTAACCTATCACTACAACTTCTTGTAAACTTTCAAAAACATCCTTTAAAGCTATTTTAAATTCGGTTTTATTTCCAATTGTAATCTCTTCGGTTTCATAATCTGCAAAAGACACCACTAAGGTTTTCACATCATTATTTATTTTTAAAGTAAACCTACCATCAAAATCAGTTGTAGTCCCATTTGTGGTTCCCTGTGCAACAATACTCACACCCGGAAGAGGCTCCCCTTTTCCATTTGTAACTACCCCGCTAATGGTTCTCTCCTGTTGTATTTCCGCTGTCAACTTTGTAACAGTTGTTACTTTCGCCTGAATCTGGAATGAAGACACGACTAAAAAAAGCAGACTAAGATTCTTCATTAAATCAAATTCCAAATCATAAAAATGTAATCTTCTCGTTGCAGTAAAGTTTTTCATCTTTGGTTGTAATTTTAGTTTTTTACTAAAAAATCGATTACCCTTAACTGTTGACTGTAGTTTTTTATATTTTTTATAAAGTGATTAATGTTTTTGTCTTATCACTAGTCTCTCACAATATTTCGATAAATAAATAGCTGGATTAAGTAGCTTTAGCAGCCTCTTTTAATTATTTTTTCTTCAAAACTTACCAAATACAATCGATTGTTAAACCGCTCGTGTTTTTTAACATATTCTGTAATAAAGTTAACTGTTTTTTTTAAAAATATAAAATAAATATTGATATATCTGGATGGCAGCGATGGATGGGATATTTTTAATGAATAATTGCCACGAGGCAATTAGTATTGAGAGAGTATGGAGCTATTTCATCCAAAACACCACTTTATTTCGTTGGGGTCCGCAAAATCTTCATCAACGAATCGCGTAGCGTTATTCTGAAAAGATATTGAAGCTAAAAAATACAATTATAAAATAAAAAATTGCATATATTTAACAGACAGTTACGTAATACTATTGCGCAATTAGGCAAATAAAATCATTTATTCAAATTGACTAATATGCAATTGAAGCGATTGTACTTTTACTTTTACTTTAAAAATGAGATAAAAGAAACACTATGAACGCTATAAAATTAATTATTCAAATCCTTGTTGCAGTAATAAACACTCTGGCTGCGTTACTGAGCATCCTTATTTTGATTCGACTGCGTTGGCCTGCAACGGTATTATGGTTCTTAAAACTGTATACTTCAGCCTTAGCCCCCCTCCTTTTTTTAACCGGTCTGTTGAGCACTATAGTAGGATTGACAACTGGCTCCGTTTTCATCACCTGGATTGGCTTTTATGATGTTATCTTCTATTTTATTCATATAATCAGGGTAACACGTCCTCCTCATTTATCAGGCAGTTTTGAACAGGCTTTCGGCTTGCAATGGGAAAATCGTATAAATCCCGAGCAAAAAAGTCACTTTCTTCCTAAACGCACGATAGTACTGTTGCCTACCGTCCCAAATCCTCGCATCGTTCAGGACATTGTATTTTCAGTTGTTCCTGGCACCAACAGGCAACTTCTTTGTGATGTATGGCAACCACCCGATAATGTTATCCCTTCAGGTATGGCTTTTATATACCTACATGGAAGCGCATGGTATTTTCTCGACAAGATTTAGGTGCTCGCCCTTTTTTTAGTCATTTGGCCAGCCAGGGACATGTGATTATGGACGTGGGCTTACCGGTTCGCCCCCGAAACAGATATGATGGGGATGGTAAACGATGTAAAAAGGGCCGTTGTCTGGATGAAGGAAAATGCTGGTACGTTCGAGGTAAATCCCGATCGAATTGTTTTGGCTGGAGGTTCTGCTGGTGGACATCTTGCCCTGCTGGCATCTTATACTACCATAAATTCGCAATTTACACCAACGGAATTGCTAGGAAAGGACCTAAATGTTTGCGCAGTAATTTCCCTATATGGTCCAACCGATTTGAAAGCAATGTATTATCATACTAACCAGCATCTTACAACCCGATCAACTCCAAACAGACCCAAAAAAACTGTTCCTACACAAATACCCCAATGGTTAATCAAAAGAATGGGAAAGGAATATCAGCGGCTTGGTTTTGACAAAGGCATTGAGAATGCAGGAGCTTTTGGGCCTCTTCTGGGAGGGCATCCGGATGAGTATCCTGAACGCTATGCTCTTTTTTCACCTGTAACACATGTGCATTCAGGCTGTCCTCCTACCTTATTGATTCATGGTGAACATGACATTATGGCGCCGGTAAAAACCACCCGTATATTGCACAGACTTTTAGTGGAAAAAAAAGTACCTGTGATACTGCATATTTTGCCACAGACCGACCATGCTTTTGACCTTCAACTGCCCAAAACAGCTCCGTCGGCACATAATGCATTTTATGATGTGGAACGCTTTATGGCACTGATGATGTGGAGACAAAGCACAGAAATGGAAACAACCACCAGCAAAATATCCTAAAGAAATAAATAATAAAAGAAATAGTATGGAAACTACAACAATTGAATACTCCGGAAAAGAACTAAAAGCACACGAGAAGATGGTCCAGCCGAGATGGAAACGGATTACCCTACTTTTTGTTCTTGGTTACGAGGCAGCGGACTGCT
Source organism: Flavobacterium kochi (assembly GCF_048286715.1). Lineage (NCBI taxonomy): Bacteria > Pseudomonadati > Bacteroidota > Flavobacteriia > Flavobacteriales > Flavobacteriaceae > Flavobacterium > Flavobacterium kochi. The sequence goes on along the minus strand of NZ_JBLVPW010000002.1, from coordinate 259,451 downwards.
TGTTGGGTGGCATCCTTCTGGTCGCGGCACCGGACGGCAGACTAATATATATGTCGGTCGACATCATGCATGGTGTCTTCCATGATTTCCTGATTCCCGGCGTCCTTCTCTTTGGATTAGGAATTTTAAACACGGCCGCCTTTTTCGCTGTTCTTCGCAGACGGCCTTCCGACTGGATCATGGCTGGCCTCGCTTTGGGCGGACTGCTCATCTGGTTCTGGATTGAAATCGCCATTCTGCAGGAATTTCACTGGCTGCATGCTATGTTGGGTCTGCCGGTTGTTGCAGGTTTTCTCGCGACCTTTTCACTTGTTCCTTTACAACAAACAACTTTGCAAAAAGCAGTACTCTATTGCGGCATTCTTTCTTCGCTGCTCTACGCGGCGATAAATATTATCGTGCCGATGCAATACCCTGGATATAGCTCCGCTTCTCAGGTCGTGAGCGAGCTTTCGGCCATCGGTGCCCCGACACGAATGTTATGGTTAGTGTTGGCCACACCTTATATCTTTCTTATACTTGCCTTCGCCTGGGGTATCTTGAAATCAGCCGGTAAAAATCGACCACTACGCATTGCGGGTGGTTTTATGCTGGCCTATGGCGCTCTGGGATTTCTCTGGCCATTCGCTTCCATGCACCAGCGTGAGGTATTGGAGGCAGGTGGCGGAACGTTTTCCGACACCATGCATATCGCTCTTGGTGCAGCGACCGAAATCTTTTATCTGCTTGCTCTGGGCTTTGCGGCATCGGCACTTGGAAAGCGATTCCGCATTTATTCCATTATAACTTTCGTAGCGGTACTTGTATTCGGTATCCTCACATTTATGGATGCGCCGAAACTCTCTACAAATGAACCCACACCGCTGATTGGAGTTTGGGAACGCATCAACATAGGCATTTTCCTGCTCTGGGTTGTGATGCTGGCTACTGTGCTCTTGCGGGCTGAAAAAAACGCAGCGATGTTAACAGCAGCCGAGTCTAAAACCAAAAAAAATAGCTTGGGTATCTAAAGGATGATGAGCATGCCTATTTTAATGGCAATTGTGTCTTTTCAATACAAGCAACTAATTGCCATTGTCTTTAATCCTCTTTGACTGGCACAACTATAGTTCCAATGGGGAAATATTTTCTAAATACAAACCCTACTAAAGGTCCTGCAATTAGTACTTGGAGCGGAAAAGCCATAGCGAAGTTCATTGGTATGCCTTTTATCCATATTCGAATTAAATCTGATGATGGTCCGTTCGCAAGTAAAGGCCCAAAAAATGACATCAGTACAACCATCCCCGTAACAAAGCAAAGTGCTGTTATGAGTATTTTTTTTAGCAGCAAATCATCCTCTTTTAAAAACTTATGAGCAAGTTTCATAGCTAATTTACCGACCAAAAACCATTCACATAAAAAGGCTGCCACAAATGTAAAAGGAAACGTTAACCACGCTATTTTTAAACTTTCAACTGAAAATCCATTATGCAATACTACATTATAAAGTTGTCATTACACTTGCCATAAATAGAACCATCAGGAACGTATATACTAAATGTTCAGTTTTGTTGATAGGCATTATATTCATATTTTTATTTTGATATTAAAGTTTCAGCAATTTTTTTTAATGTGTCTAGCGAGTCATATAAATCTTTCTGCTCTTTATCGGTTAGCGCTTTTATTTTACTAGAAAAATGACTTTCCATACTGTCTTCTACCTTTTTAGCAAGTAATCCCCCTTCTTTTGTCAAAAATAAACGAACTATTCTTTTATCTGAAGAAGATCGTACTCTTTCTAATAGCCTAAGTTTTTCTAATTTATCGACTGTCTGAGAAAACGGGCCTTTTTCCAAGCCTATAGCTCTTGAAATGGACACCATAGATACATTAACAGAGTTTTTTACTGTCATTAAAATTCTTTCTTGGGTAAGATTTAGGAATGCTAACTCTTCTGGTAAAGAATACTCTTTGAACAATGCATATTTTATCAGGTCTACACTATTGAGTTCAATAGATACTTTTCTTTTCATTTTCACTTTCAAATTAGTTATAATTATAACGATTACAAATACAACTAAAATTACAAATATTAAAAAAATTTAATATTTTTTTTTAATATTTTGATCGTGACATGGTCCTTACAAATTATACTAAACAAAGTATTAATTTATATGTTTTTGGTCTAAACGTAATAAATAAAAGCGGCTAAAAAAGCCACTTTTATTAAACAAATAACCAAACCAAACTCTATTTTAACCTTTTTACAAACCTAACCATTTATTCGAACCCTACCCTTTTAACAAACCCAATTAATGATTGGTACAAGTTTTATTTTTCATTCTCCATTGAATACCCTAACCCTTCATTAAACTTAAATAATGCATAACCAGATGGTTTTAAATATCCGGGAACATCCGATTGATTATCCAATACGGCCTGACGCGATTTTGGAGTCGTAAAGGGCATTCTTCCCGTTGGGTTATATTTTCCCGTTAAAACATCTAATATGGCAGCTGAAGAGGTTCCAAAAGTTGCCAATACAGTTTGTAAATTTTTATTGTCAATTTCATCAATCACCCATGGATTAGAATAATTTATAACCACTACTGTAGGTTTACTGGAAGTAACTTCATTGATATACGTCACATCAATTTTATTATCGGATAATTGTAATTTTATTTCAGCACCTGTACTGCTAAAAAGGCCACCTGCATTAGGTGTTACCATTAAAATAACAAGATCAGCATCTTTTTTATCTTTGACCAATTCAATATCCCAATCGTTAGACTGTATTTCTGGAATGGCAGTAATTGATTTGCTATTATTATACAATGTTTCTATATAGACTTTCGTGCCTTTTCCAATAGGCAGTAATTTCGCATCATTTCTTAATAATACAATAGATTTTCTAAAGGCCAAATCTCCTCTTTTCTGAAATTCACTGTTTCCAACGGTTTTTTCGGCATAAGCAACATCAACATACGGATTTTCAAATAAACCTAATTCAAATTTTTCTATTAAAAGCCTTTCTATTGATTGATTGATCCTCGATTCAGATACCATCCCTTTTTTAACAGTTTCTAACAGTAAGGCGGGATCTCCCGTTCCTGAAAATAGATCTACACCACAATCAATTGCTTTTTGATAACGCTCTAAAATAGTTAAATTCTCAACACCCCAAGGCATCATATCTATTGGCCCGGTATCGGAATTAATGATACCTTTAAAGCCCATTTTTACCCTTAAAAGATCATTAATGATAGCTTTATTATAAGCAAAGGCTACTGCTTCATATTTTGTATTGATAGGCTTTGCGTAATACGGCATAATCGAAGAAGTGCCAGCATCAATAGCAGCCTGAAAAGGCTTTAAATGATAATCAAACATGTTCCCCGGATAATGCTGATCCTGACCCCAAACAAAATGCGGATCCTGACCATCTACTTGTGGACCTCCCCCTGGGAAATGCTTTGTCGTCAAAGCTACAGAACCCGTTCCTAATTTATTCTTTTGAAAACCTAAAGTTATCTCCCGTATCATTGAAGCTGCCAAATCAGCATTTTCGCCAAAGGTCCCTTCCACTCTTTGCCAGCGAGGCTCAGTAGCAAGATCAGCCATATACATATATCCTTTACGAAGACCGACGGCAGCCCATTCCTGTCTCGCAATATCTGCAAATTCTCTTGTTAATTCTAAATCTCGCATTGCAGCAAGTCCCAATTCTCCTGGCCATTTTGAAAAAACTGTAGTTCCTACACTTAGACCTACAGAGGCATCCACAGTGATGTGATTTCTTGGATTTGAAGCCACTATAGCCGGAATTCCCAGTCTGGAAGATTCGCAAAGTCGCTGCAAATTATTACTCCATTCCGCGATGTTTTTTGCTGAAGTATTGGCTCTGAGAATAAAATGTCTGAGATTAAATTTCGTTACAGCCTTGGTGGTTCCAACGGCATCCATTACTGGTGCCGGCAATGGTTTTTTTGAAAACATGTTGACCGTCCCTACCAGGTCCTCTTCGTTAAATCCACTTTTTATTTCTACTCCTTTTGGGGCATTAGCCTGAAAAGCATAATCACCCTGCATTCTTGTGGTACTGATGAGCATGAAACCTACTTTCTCTTCCAAAGTCATTTGAGAAATCAAATCTTTAACTCTGGTTTCATTAGGCAATCGCCAATCCTCATATTGATCCAGTTTACCATTTTTATTCAAATCTTTAAATTCGTACCCTTGTGATTTGATGATATGAACCCCTTTATTTCCTAATTTTGCCTGCACAGGACTTTGAGCAAAAGTGGCAAAAGACACTAAAGTCAGTGATAAAATTTTTGTAATGTTTGCGTGATAATTCGTCATAAGTCTATTTCAAGAGATTAATATTTTTATGAAAATAATTGGACTGCTTTCTTAATGTCAATAGTTAATATAATGGTTCAGCCGGAAAAGAAGTGAAACATTTTACGTGTAGTGTCTTTTTTTAACATGTGAGGAAGGTCATGTATTAAAAGCGTAAAAATGATTTTTATTCCACAAAAAAACCAGAAGAACCAATATAATGTTAACAGTTACAACCCCTATTCTATAAGATCGTTTTTTTAACGCCTGTTATTTTTTATCTTCCGGCTTTTTTGTCCATCTTTCTCTTAAATAATGAGCCGCCATTTTTGGTTTTCTGTCTCTTGTGAACACCCCTTTATAATTCATTCCTCCAAATCGTATAATCGACTGGCCAGTTTTGAAATCAGCAAAAGCCCATACATGCATCCCTGCCACAAAATCTTTTGTGTCTGCTACATCAAGGTAAGCCTTAATGAATTGTACCTGATATTCTTCGGTAAACATTTCTGCCTGATCTGCATGCATTCCAGGAAAAGTATCCGCTCCAAACTCCGTAATAACGATTGGTTTCTTTAATTTACTGTATAAATCATCTAATTCATCGCTAAGCATTTTAGCTCCAGTTTTAATATCACCCTGATTCGTATACCACCCCCAATAACGGTTAATACATACTACATCAGATAGTGCCAGCCATTCTACTGGTCCGCCCATTACACCAACAATTACTTTTAGTCTGGTTGGATCTAATTTTTTCACAAGATCAATCAATTCTTTAAACAAAATCACTGAATTTGGATCTGCTTTTTTCACATCATTAGGGGACATATTCATCACTTCTGGGGCAGGTTCATTCGCCACACTCCACATTACCACCGATGGATGGTTTTTATCTCTGGTAATAAGTTCCTCGATATATTTTTTACAGGCAATTTGTCTCAATTTTAATTCTTCTTTGTCTCCGTGGAAAAACAAACCAACCGCTGGAATTTCATTGATGATTAATATTCCTTCTCTATCGGCCATGTTCATATACTCTTCATCATATGGATAATGTGATGTTCTGTAAGAGTTCGCCCCTACCCATTTTAATAAGGAATAATCTTTAATAATTACTGGGTTTGCAGTAGCTCTTCCGAAAACAGGAAAATCTTCATGTTTACCAAATCCTTTTAGAAATACAGGTTTTCCATTTAAAAGTATTTGTTTATCATTAGTCGTAATGGTTCTTACCCCTGTTTCCAATTCATAGGTATCGATCATGCGGCTGGCATCACTGATACTAACGGACACTTTATAAAGAAATGGATCCTCTGTTGACCATAGTCTCACTTCAGGAATTTTAACAAGCACATTTGCAGTACTACCATTTAGGACAAATTCTGATTCATATATTTTGTTATTTCCAGAAATAGTAACTTTACCTTTGGTCGCCTTTCCTTCAGTATCTATTTTTACATTAACAGAACCTGTAGTGTTTTCAAATCCTGTTTGTACCGTTATATCTTTAATACTAGCCTCTGACTGAACGCTATACAAAAATACATCACGCTGTAAACCTGCATAAGGAAAAAAATCAAAATTAGCTTTTGGATTACTATTAAACATTCCTCCAGGAATACCACCACCAGGCGGAACACGACTTGGTTTTAATACATTCTCTAATTGAATCGTTAATCTGTTGGTTGCATTCCAGTTAATTAATGCAGAGATGTCAAAAGCAAAAGGCAAATTTCCTCCTTCGTGAGCACCTACCGGTTTTCCATTAAGGTACACTTTAGAAGCATAATTAGCCGAACCAATTCTGACATAAATTTTTTGCCCTTTCCAAGAATTAGGTATAAATACATCCTTCTCATACCAAGCAGTTCCCAGGTAATCTCTACTGTCCGTGAACTGATCGTTCCAGCTTCCCGGAACGGCAATCGAACGAGTATTGGGCAACCCATTCTTCCAGTTTTGAGCTTCTCCAACATTTAGTGAATCTTTCTGAAATTTCCAAATCCCTGAAATATTCTCTTTATTTCTGAACTCATTTTGTTGCGGAAATAAAGCAACATCCTTGGTTTCGGCTGTTTTAAAATCCTGCCCTACGGTCTTAGTAAATGAGGCAAACAGCATTGCTACTAGTAAAATTTTAGTTTTCATAAATAATTTAATTTTTATTAATTTAATCCTTATCCCTTCTTTATTTAAACACCGCTATTTATTGTAAATCCACCGTCAACCCCAATATCCATTCCGGTTACAAATTTAGAGGCATCACTTAACAGCCATACCAAAGCGCCGCATAATTCTTCTGGTTTCCCAAAACGCTTAAAGGGTGTTTGCCTTAAAATTGAATCCGCTCTATCGGTATAAGACCCGTCCGGATTAGTCAGTAAGGTACGATTTTGCTCCGATAGAAAAAAACCGGGTGCAATAGCGTTTATTCTTATGGAATCCTGATACCTATTGGCCATCTCAACGGCAAACCATTTCGTATAGTAATCGATAGCTGCTTTACCCATGCTGTATCCCAACACCCTGGTGAGTGCCCGTTTAGAAGCTACTGACGAAATATTGACAATAGCACCATTTCCTGTCTTAGCCAGACTGGGACCAAAAACCTGATTCGGTAAAATAGTACCCCATAAATTAAGTTCCATAGCCTTTTTCATTCCTTCAATGTTCAAATCGAAAACATCCCCTTCCGGACTTAACACTCCTTCGGGAACATTACCCCCTGCTGCATTGACAAGACCATCTATTTTACCGTATTTAGAAATAATTTTTTCTTTAGCTTCCTCTAATTCCGATTTTTCAAGAACATTTACGGCCAAAAATAAGGCTTCGCCTCCATTCCAACGTATCTCTTCCGCCTGAGCATTTCCTCTTTCTTCATTCAATCCAAATATAATTACAGTACCGCCAGCCTGAACAATTGCATTTACAAAATGACCTCCCAAAACACCAGTACCTCCGGTAACTACAATCACTTTATTGTCTAGCGAAAAAATATTCTTTTTGATCATTTTATTAGATTTTAATAATTAAAACGAAACAGTTGATAGCTATTTCGTTTTAATTAAATAACTTTTAGTATCCCGTATTTTGGTCTAAAACGGCATCTTTATTCAAATCAATTTCCGTTTTAGGAATCGGCAATAATAAATTAGTGGCTTTAATTCCAGTAATTTTTTGACCTCTGCCCACTACTCTATTTACAAGTTGACCGGTACGCATCAAAGTCATCCTGCGATTTTCTTCAGCCAGAAGTTCTCTTGCTCTTTCATCAAGAATAAAATCTATTGTAATATCGGCAGCGATAACTGGAAGGGCATTCGCACGACTTCTCAAAATATTGATAGTTGAGGCTGCTTCTGGAAGTTTTCCTTGTTTAAACTGTGCTTCTGCTTTTAGCAGGTAGGTCTCTCCCAATCGCATGATAATGATATCTTTTATCATAGCCTGTCCAAAAGGATCACTTGGATTATATTCATTCCACTTATTCGTTTGAGGCACAATAAATCGCTGGGTGTTAACCGATGGATCATTGATATCTACTTTTTGTCCAAACTTTGCAAAAGTAGGGTCGTTATAGTAATAATTTCTTCTTAGGTTGTATTTTGAATTTCTCATATCACCTGGAGCATAAAGACTGTTCAATACCCAATCCGTCAAGGCAATCCTGCTGATTCCTCTTCCTCCCAAAGAATCACAAAGCAACATTCCTTTTTGTTGATGATAGCGAGATCCCCAAACTCTTCGGTATTGTGGAGATCCTATTTCATCCACTGCACCTACAGGCAAACTTGATCCGGTACCACCTATTACTGACGATGGGTTTTCAATCTCTAAAACCCAGATGGCTTCTTTATTTCCTTGAGATCTCCTTTGGTTACCATACAAAAACATATCGGCAAATGCATCACCAGGTTGACCTGCTTTGCTACCATATCTTTGGGTTACCAAACTAAAATCACCACTATTTATAATGGCATCACAAGCTGCCTCTGCAAGATCATTTTTTCCCATCCTAAGATAAGCTTCCGCTAATACCTGTGAAGCCATTGCTGAATGGGCTCTTGAATACGTTTTTCCTTTTACATTACCGCTAACATTATTGACAGTAGGCAAATTTGTTTTAGCAAATAGTAAATCATCTACAATAAGCTTATTCAATTCTGCTAGATCTGCTCTAACAAAATCAGTCTTTGCTCCACTAACCGGAACGGTAATCAAGGGTACTTTGCCAAAAAGAGTTACCAACGTATTATAAGCTAATCCTCTGTAAAACTTAGCCTCCGCCGCAATCTTATCTTTAGCAGTTTGAGTCAAAACCGTTTTAGGATTCTCAGTAGCTACAATAATTGCATTTGCATTGTTAATAATTTTATAGGCCCATTTCCATGCATACAATACTGCCGGATCCGTAGAAGTAAGATTCGCATAATCAGTAAAAGGAACAGCCCATGGGTCCATGTCAGCCGGAGACTTATTATAGGCCACATCAGTACCAATTTGCCAACAGGCCAACCAGCCCTGACCTGTCGCATTAGCTAAATTAAAAAAGGTGTGCCAGGTTGAATATTGGTTTTGCAAACCAACCAGGGCCGCATCTAATCCCAACGCATCATTGAGTTGTGTAGGATCATAACTTGAATATAATTTTTCATCTAAATAATCATTCTGACAAGAACTAACCCCCATTACAATCAGAAGGCTAACCATATATATTTTATTTTTCATTTTTTGAAAGTATTAAAAGTTATTACTTATTTTAAAGTGATATTGGTACCTATTGTAAAGACAGAAGTCAAAGGATAACTATTCGTATCATTCGCTAATCCTTTATCAAAATCAGCCTCAGGATCCCATCCAAACCATTTGGTCCAGGTCACAAGGTTTCTACCGCTCATATAGATTGTTAATCCTCCTAAATGTAATTTATCAAGTACTTTGGTATTGGCTACATAACTTAGCGTTACATCTTTTAACCTTGTATAGCTGGCATCTTTTGGATAATTATAATCTCTTGTATTGGTATAAGAAAGTGCAGGTCTTGAATTATTCTGATTTGCTGCTGTCCAATATCCTATTCCTCCAGGTAAATTTTGTCTGCCACCATAATCTCTGTAATCCAACAAGTTATTGCTTTTACTAATTCCTTGTGCGGTTTGAATGAAAACATTTAAATGGAAATCTTTATAATGGAACGTATTGGTAATCCCTCCTGTCCATTTTGGAGCAGTCTGACCTAAAACAACTCGGTCATTCGGAGTAATAGTCCCGCTTCCATCGGTATCGGCAAATTTTAAATCTCCCGGTTTAGCTGTAGGATCTACTCCTGCAGGATTTTCTCCCACCTGCCATACGCCTACTTGTTTGTAATCATACACCACACCTATTGGCTTACCTATGAACCATCTATTACCTACGTCATCTTTTTTATCTCCGTATAAATCAACAATTTTGTTTTTATTAGTCGCAAAATTCGCACTGGTCTCCCATCTAAAATTACTTAGGTTAAGAACCGTAGCTTTTAGCGAAATCTCCAACCCTTTATTAGACACTTCTCCTAAATTTTGTAATACCTGGCTATAACCCGTTATAATCGGTATTGCACGCAACAACAATAAATCTTTAGTATGATTACTATACCCATCAATAGTTCCTGAAATCTTTTTGTCGAACAATTCAAAATCTAACCCCACATTGGTTCCAAGGGTACTTTCCCAGGTAAGATCTTTATTACCCAATACATTAGCTACAACACCTACAGTACTGACACCATTGAAAGGTAATCTGACAGTACTTGCAGTGGATGAGGTCACGTTTGGATTTATCGCCTGATTTCCTGAAAGTCCATAAGAAGCTCTTAATTTCAAATTAGTGACAACATTCGAATTTTCTAAAAACTTTTCTTTCGAAATATTCCAACCCAACGCTACCGAAGGAAACAAACCATATTTTGAAGAATTAGATCCAAAAGCGGAGTACCCATCTCTTCTTGCTGTAGCGGTAAATAGATACTTACTGGCATAAGAGTAATTTAATCGTAACATTTGCGACAAAAGATTGGACTTATATCCCTGAGAACTTGCAGACGTAGACGATGCAGTCGATAGATTATTGAAAGTCAACTGATCATTAATAAATCCTGAAGCGGTTGTACTCGACGAAAAGAAATCCGTTTGTTGTGCACTGTAAAGTCCGGTAACACCTATAGTGTGATTTTTCCAGCTTTTGTTGTAATTAAATATATTCTCAACGGTCATACTTCTGGTCTCGCTATTTGATACCAAAGCGGTACCTAATAAATCCCCCGTACTTCTGCCTAAATAACTTTGAAACTGACTCGGAACCAAAGTATAGCCTACATTTAATTTGTATTTAAATCCCGGTAAAAAATCTGGGGTTAAATCAAAAAAAGCATTCGCTGTAATATTTTGATTCCTGTCGTTACGTGGGCTATTCAATCTCACCATTGGGCTTCTGAATACCAGTTCTCCAAACATTGGATAGACTTCATAATTCCCATTTGCATCATAAAGACTACCGTAAGGACTCATTCTACCCGCTAAAGTTAAATTGGTATGACCCCCATCATAATTGTTGTTTGTCAAAAATATATTTACTCCACCATCTAAATAAGGTGTTATTTTGGCATTAATATTTGATCTAATACTCCCACGTTGAAAGTCATATCCTTTCAGAACCCCTTTTTGCTCCAATAGATCTCCTGAAATATAGTACTTAACACTTTCACTACCTCCAGAAATACTCACATTATAATTTTGAATTTTCCCTAGCTGATCCACCTGATCCATCCAATCGGTAACTACTCCATTAGCATAGTTTTGTTGTTCAAAAAGATTTGGTAAAACATTCTTATCAGCTGATCCGGACTGCGTCTTCCAGTCTGCATATTTTTGCACGTATTCCGCTGGTCCCATAGGATTTATTCTATTAGAGAACGTTTCAATACCGGCATAGGTGTTGAATTTTATAACAGGTTTTCCTGTCTTTCCTTTTTTAGTAGTAATCAAAATAACACCATTTGCTCCCCTGGTTCCATAAATCGCAACTGCCGAAGCATCTTTCAATATTTCCAATGATTCAATATCATTCGGATTAATATCATTTAAAGATCCACCTGTAGTACTAAATGGCATACCATCCAAAACAATAAAAGGACCGGTAGCAGCACTGATAGAACTCGCCCCACGAATTTGAGCTGAAGTTCCACTTCCGGGAGCAGATGAGCTCTGAATTACATTCACTCCGGCAACGGCACCTTGCACCGATTGCAATACATTGGTAACAGGAAGTTGAGAAAGTCGTTCTTTAGATAAAGAAGTCACAGACCCTGTCACATCTGACTTTTTCTGTGTACCGTACCCTACAACAACTACTTCATTTAAAGTGTTATTAGTAGGAGTTAGTTTTACATCAATAGTAGTCTGATTCCCTACTGCAATTTCTTTCTGATCGTAACCAATAAAAGTAAATACCAAAGTAGCACCTGTATTAGCCTGTATAGCATAGGTCCCTTCAAAGTCAGTAGACGCTCCATTATTGGTACCTTTAATAAGAATAGAGGCCCCGGGTAGTGGTTGATTATTTTCATCTACTATTTTACCTGAAATTTTTACTTTTTCAGATTGGCCATAAATAACAGCAGAGAAAACTAAGAGACACATCAAAATAGTTTTTTTCATAATTTTTTTTTGGTTAGAAATTAATTTATTTGTTTTTGGGTTATTTTTTATTAACTAATGCTCTTTATTAAATTACCTACGTGTAGGCACACGTAATTTTTCAAAAAAAAAGCATTTTAGCAATACCGTGTGCGCAAACATAAGTCTTATTTCTTAAATAAAAAATAAAATTTATAATTATTCTCAAAAAAACACATAAAATTTAATTATGTGTTTTTTTAAATATAATTTTGTAAACTATTATCTATAAATTTAACCATTTCTTAAAATGGACCTTTTATTTCGTTAAATAAATTAAAATCAAAAGAAATGACTTCAAAAAAGTCAAACAAGACTATAAATGACTTTACTTAATAAAAATATTTAATAATACTACTAATACAAAAGACACTCCTTCTATATATCGTGTGAAAGTTTCTTATCATTTAAAGTACCACTGGAACAAGCAGCAACAACAGAATCTTTGAATTACAAATAAAGCCATTGGAAGGCAAAACCAAAAATTGAAAAGCCATACAAAGCGACCGCTTTAAAACGACTCATATAGGTTATTATTCGATGGAGTGAATAGGATGGGTGTTACCGAGCAAAGTGGTTCTTTGTCAATTTTGGTCAAAATAAAATAATAATTATATTTATTTTTCAATTCCTTTCCTTTTACAAGTACTTCAATTTTGTCGAATAGATTATATACTTGAGCCTCTTTGTATGCTAAGGCGAACAAGGAAAAAGAGCTCCCAATTAGTATAACATAATTTTAAGGCTCTAAAGGCCAATGAAAAATGGGGAACTGCTGTTACGGAATATAAGTATCTGGTACTACATTGTATTTATTGCCTACAATTAATTTCTTTAATGGTGAAATAACAATGGTGAAATAACAATGGTGAAATAACAATGGTGAAATAACAATGGTGAAATAACAATGGTGTATTAACAATGGTGTAGTAACAATGGTGTAGTAACAATGGTGTAGTAACAATGGTGTAGTAACAATGGTGTAGTGAAATAATAAGTTCTGAAGAAGCTGAAAAAACAAATTTTAAACAACTAACCAATAGTAAAAAATCTTTTAAATTTGCCACTATTGCACTTAGATCAAGGCAGCCAATATCAACTGAAATACTATCAACTGAAATACTACCAACTGAAATACTATCAAATAAAATACTATTGAAAAAAATAAAAGGGGATGAGCACAAAGCATCAGGAAAAGGAAACGGTTTAGATGCTGCACTTATGGAAAACTGCTTTGGAATGTAAAAATCAGAACTATTTACTATCATGAACTTTAGCGATGCAAAACCGTTAAAGCCAGAAATTAAAGCGTATCTCAAATAGTATACTGATAAAAAAAATAAATTTAAACGAAATGAGCCCGATGCAATATCGGGCTCATAGTATCAAACATAAGTGTAATTTTTTCTAAACTTTTAGACGCAGTCTAGAAATCATAGCAGAATACAGCATTACAAATCCTGTACAGGAGCATATTTAGGAACTAATAGCTTCATTATTGACCAAGCTAATAAATAAGCCGTTGCACAAAAAACAAATACAAGGGCATACCCCGTCTTAATTTGTCCTAAAGCCTCATAATGATCAATTAAAGCACCGGCTGTCTTCGTAACAAGAACCCCACCTATTCCACCTGTCATTCCTCCAATTCCCACCACAGAACCAATCGTTTTTTTAGGAAACATATCCGATACTGTAGTAAAAATATTAGCAGACCATGCCTGATGTGCTGAAGCGCCTAAACCAATCAATAGTACCGGAATCCAAAAACTAATATGTCCTAACGGTTGTGCCAATAACACTACCAGCGGAACTATTGCAATTAGTAACATCGCTTTCATTCTTCCATCATAAGGTGTAAATCCTTTATTAATAAAATACACAGGAAACCAACCTCCCCCGATACTGCCAATCATTGTCATACTGTATAAAACCGCCAAAGGTAAAATGATAGCAGTATCTACCATGTTAAACTCTGCCTGTAGGTATTTTGGCAACCAGAATAAAAAGAACCACCAAACACCATCGGTCAAAAATTTCCCAATTACAAAGGCCCAGGTTTGACGGTAACCCAATAATTTAGTCCACGCAACCTTATCTCCTGTTTCGACTATCTGAACAATAGCAGGATCATTTTCACCAATTATATAATCCAATTCTTCTTTGGATAACTTCTTTTGATTTTCAGGTTTTTCATATAAGGCATTCCAAAATAAAATCCAAATAAAACCTATTGCACCAACTGCGATAAAAGCACTTTGCCACCCCCAATGAACAGCAATCCACGGAACCGTTAGTGGTGCTAATATAGCACCAACATTTGAACCTGAATTGAATATACCGGTCGCCAAAGCACGTTCTTTTTTTGGAAAATATTCAGCTGTGACTTTAATTGCGGCAGGGAAATTTCCCGATTCACCAAAACCTAAAACCGCTCTGGACACCATAAAACCAGCAATTGATATTGGAACAGCACTAATTCCTACCCAAGCCAAAGCATTCGAAAAAACACTTCCGATAACGATAGAATACGCATGCATTATGGCTCCGATTGACCAGATCGATATCGCTAAAATATAACCCCATTTTGTTCCTAATTTATCGATAATCCTACCCGCAAAAAGCATGGATATCGCATAAATAAATTGAAATACTGCTGTAATATTAGCATAGTCGCTATTGGACCAATTGAATTCCTTAGATAAACTAGGCGCCAATAAACTAAGCACTTGTCTGTCTAAATAATTGACGGTCGTAGCAAAAAATAAGAGCCCACAAATAGTCCAACGATAATTTTTAATTTTAGTGTTCATCTATGGATATTTTTAAATAGTGTAAGGCATTATTAAAACAAATATTCTCCACCATTTTACCAATGAAAACCATATTATCAGGAACTAAACCTTTTTCCATTTCATCCCCAAGCACATTGCATACTATTCGACGGAAGTAATCATGACGAGAAAAAGACATAAAACTTCTTGAATCGGTAACCATTCCGACAAATCTGCTTAGCAACCCAAAATTAGATAATACATTCATCTGATTTTCCATTCCTTGCTTTTGATCTAAAAACCACCAAGCGGCTCCATATTGCATTTTTCCTGGAATTGGTCCCTCATTGAAGTTAGCAACCATAGCAGCTACCATCTCGCTTTCACTGGAATTCAGATTATAGACAATCGTTTTTGTTAATCCGTTAGCCAGATTAAGTCGATCAAAAAATTGCGCCATTTTTTCGGCAGTATTGGGAGATCCAACAGAGTCAAAACCATTGTCAGGACCCAGCAGCTGATTCATCCTGGTATTATTATTTCGAATAGCCCCCACGTGAAACTGTTGTGTCCATGATTTTTCATTATTCATTAATGCCAATTTGAAAAGCATTGCCGATTTATATTTGTCTATTTCTAAATCACTAAGGTTTTTCCCTTCCCTTGCTTTATCAAAAATTGCAGCAACCTCCTCTTCCGTGAAATCCGAAGCATAATACGTTCCATGCCCATGATCTGAAACACGGCAACCCATTTCATGAAAAAAAGCATGACGCATTTGGATGGCATTCACAAAAGATTCAAAAGTAGTGATACCATAGCCAACACTTTTTTCAAGTTTATCAATCCATCCCAAAAATTCTGCACTATTTTCTATATTCACGGATTTGTCCGGACGAAAACTAGGTACAACTGTTATTTCAAATTGATCCTCCCGAATTTGTTTATGGTAGCGCAAATCATCCGTAGGATCATCGGTTGTACCAACTACCTTCACATTCATTTTTCGCAATAAATTTTTCACACTGAACGCCGGTGTTTTTATCAGCGCTGTACATTGCTCATAAATTTTTTCGGCTGTATCTCCATTTAAAAGATCTTCAATTCCAAAATAATTTTTTAACTCCATATGGGTCCAATGGTACAAAGGATTCCTTAAGGTATAGGGAACTGTTTCAGCCCACTTTTTGAATTTCTCCAAATCAGTTGCATCACCGGTAATGTATTTTTCATCAATTCCGTTGGCTCGCATAGCCCTCCATTTATAGTGATCCCCTTCAACCCACATCTGGGTAATATTTTCAAACTGGCGATCTTCGGCTATGTCTTTTGGAGACAAATGATTATGGTAATCAAGAATAGGCTGTGTTTTAGCGTATTCATTATAAAGCGTTACTGCTGTCGGACTATTTAACAAAAAATCGTCTGAAATAAATGTTTTCTTAGCCATAACTATTTTAATTAAATAAACTTTTTTCTATTCCCATTTCCAAACCTCTCAATTCTGCCAAACCTCTTAAACGACCAATTCCTGAATAACCTGGATTTGTTTTTTTATTTAAATCATCCAACATCTGATGGCCATGATCTGGTCGCATTGGGATGATTCTTTTCGTTTCTTTTTGTTTTTTTAGAATAGATTTTACCACTTCATACATATCTACATCACCTTCTAAATGATTGGCTTCATAGAAATTTCCTTCTGCGTCACGTTGGGTACTTCTAAGATGAATAAAATTCATTTTATCCCCATGACGATCTACAATACCTGGCAAATCATTTTTAGCAATAACTCCGTAAGAACCCGTACACATACAAAATCCATTTGATGGTGAATCAATTGCATTTAGTAATTGTATTAAATCTGCTTCGGTACTTACTACACGAGGCAAACCTAAAATTGGATAAGGAGGATCATCAGGATGAATAGCCATTAAAACGCCTACACTCTCGGCTACTGGAATGATTTCACGCAAGAAATAATATAAATTTTCTTTCAATTTATTGGCATCAATACCATCATACCCTTGCAGTACTTTTAAGAAATCTTCAACAGTATACGATTCTTCTGCACCTGGCAAACCAGCAATAATGTTTTGTTGCAATTTTACTTTATCAGCATCGGTTAACTTTTCAAAAGTAGCTTTTGCTTTTACCTGCTGTGCTTCAGAATAAGTAGTTTCTGCTCCAGGTCTTTTTAAAATGAACAATTCAAAAGCAGCAAATTCATTGATATCAAAACGCAGGGCTTTAGAGCCGTCTGGCATTTCATAAGACAAATCGGTTCTAGACCAATCTAAAACAGGCATAAAATTATAACAAACTATATTAATTCCGCATACCGCTAAATTTTTAATACTTTGCTTGTAATTTTCTATATATTTCAAATAATCACCTGATTGTTTTTTGATATCCTCGTGAACCGGAATGCTTTCTACAACTGAAAAAGTTAATCCTGCAGCTTCCACTTCATTTTTCCTCTTCATGATTTCATCGACTTCCCACACTTGTCCATTTTTAATATGGTGTAAGGCAGTAACAATTCCGGTTGCACCGGCTTGTCTGGCGTCAGATAATTTCACAGGATCATTTGGTCCGTACCATCTCCATGTTTGTTCCATTTGCTTAAATTTTTTATATATTATTAGTTACTTTATTTATATACTTGATACTCCAAATCCACCATCTACATTGACACTAATACCGGTAACAAATTTTGAAGCATCACTACACAACCAAATTAAAGTTCCGCTCAAATCTTCTGGTATGCCGAATCGTCGCATTGGAGTCTGATCAATAATTTTCTCTCCTCTGGCCGTCAAACTTCCATCCGATTCTAATAATAGCGCTCTATTTTGTGCTCCGATAAAAAATCCCGGAGCAATGGCATTAACGCGTATTCCTTCTCCAAACTTACTAGCCATTTCTACAGCCATCCATTTAGTGAAATTGTCTACTGCAGCTTTTGATGCTGAATAACCTACTACACGAGTCAAAGGACGTTGTGCCGAAGCGGAAGATATATTGATGATTACTCCTTGTTTTTGTTCAGCAAAAATTTCAGAAAAAACTTGTGTTGGTAACATTGTTCCAATAATGTTTAAGTCCAATACCTTTTGTAAATCACCTGTCAATAGATCAAATATTGCCTTGTCAGGCGCAATTGTTGCCCCTGGCATATTTCCTCCTGCTGCATTGATTAAAATATCAAGGCGTCCGTATTTTTCTAAGATTAAATCTTTTACTTTTTCAAGTGAAGGCTTATCTAATACATTTGCCACTACAGCAAAAGCTTTTCCTCCATTTGCGATAATTTTGTTCACTACAAGATCTGCTTCTGCTATGTTTAGTCCCATAATCCCAGTAATCACACCGGATTGTGCCAAAACTTCCCCCATATGACCTCCTAAAACTCCTGCTCCTCCCGTTATTAAAGCTACTTTTCCTTTTAAATTGAATAAATCATTCATATATATATATATTATTTATTTGTTTTTTATTGTTTGAATTAAATGTAAAACTGCAATGGTATTATTTTCGATAGCCTGATAGTCTTTTTGATCCATTATGGTTGTACTGATCAGTTTACTCCCCATCCCCACGGCACAAACCCCGGCTGTAAACCAAGCTTCAATACTTTCTTTAGTCGCATCAACTCCTCCAGTAGGCATGAATAAAAGATTTGGAAAAACATCTTTAATCGTATTCAAAAAAGGGATCCCCAGGATGTTACCGGGAAATAATTTAACGAATCGAATTCCTGCATTTTCAGCTGCAATTATATCCGAAGGTGTCATGCAACCCGGGCTGTAAAAAATATCATTATTTATGGTATAGTCTGCAATTTCCCGAACAAAACCGGGACTTATTAAAAAATCAGCTCCTGCCTGAAGGTATTCTTTAGCCTGGCTTAAATTTTTTATTGTACCAATACCAAGTAACATACCAGGCATTTCTAAATTTCTTAATTGAACAAGCGCTTTAAAGTTGTTTAAGGCTGTGGTTCCCCTATCGGTATACTCCACTGCTTTAATTCCTGCTTTATAGAGTGCTTTAAGCACTTCAACACTTACCGTTTCATCTGTATTAAAATACAAAGGCAGTAGTCCTTGTTGAACAATTGCATCTGTTACTTGTTGGATATTTTTCATTTCTTTACGTTATCTCTTAATTTTTATTACCAATTTTTTTATTTCGCCCGCTCCAATCATGGGAGCATGAACATCCTCTGGAAAAAAAATGGCAAATTGCCCCTTTGTCAATTCGAATAACAGCTCCGGTGCGTCACTGAAAAATCGTACATCTTTTTCCGGATTATAATCCCCATTAGGTATCATACATTTATGTCGGGGCTTCCAGCCAAAAGTTTCTTTCCCTTTGATACAATACTGAATATCAATATTCTTATCATGACATTCAAATTTCGACAAACCAGTTTCTTTAGATACGCCCTGGAATGCTGCTACGAAAGCCGTTAAATTTTCAAAAGTACCAACAGGACCAGCTGCTGCTTTTTCAAGATCACTATGGCCCTTGATAAATTCGAAGGCTCCCTTAAAACAAGGATTTATATTAAAATAATTGGAAGCATTTTCTAAAGTATCTATAATCATACAGGCATTTTTTATCGTTGAACCCTAACACTTCCCTGACCTTTCATTAAATCCAGCACTTCATTTAAAGAAGCATGATTAAGATCCCCTGGTATGGTATGTTTAATTACGCTGGCAGCAACCGCAAACTCAGCAGTATCCTGTGTTGACATACCCGTCACCAGGCCATAAATTAAACCGCTGGCAAAAGAGTCTCCTGTACCGACACGATCAACAATTCTGACATCATATTTTTTGGTCTCATAAAATTCAGTACCATCATAAACCAAAGCACTAAAAGTATTATCACTCGCGCTGTGGCTTTCTCGTAATGAAGTGGCTATAAATTTGAATCCAAACGTTTCTTTCATTTGTTTGAAAATATCCTTAAAACCGGCAATCGTTATTCTACCATCTATAACATCGTTTGCTTTCGGCTCCATACCCAAAGTGGTATCAGCTCCAATACAAACATCCACGTATTGACAAATTCTTCCTAACACCTTCGCTGCTTTATCCTTACTCCATATTTTTTTTCTATAATTAATATCGATGCTGGTCATAATTCCTTTTGCTTGTGCCGCTTTCAAAACAGCTTCAGTTAATGTAGCAGCCTGATCACTCAAGGCAGGCGTAATTCCACTGGTGTGAAACCATTGCGCACCTTCTAAAACGGCATCAATATCAAACTCGGCTATATTAAAATCAGTAATGGAAGATCCTGCTCTGTCATAAATAACTTGGGAGGCTCGCATAGAAGCACCCGGTTCTAAAAAATAAATACCCAAACGATCCCCTCCTTTAACTATAAATTGGGTATCTACACCAAAACGTCGCAAATGATTAATTGCCGACTGGCCAATCGCATTATCAGGTACTTTTGAAATAAAAGTGCCTTGTAATCCATAATTACACATTGCAGCTGCAACATTGGCTTCTGCCCCACCATAAGTAGCCTCAAAAGTTTCAGATTGAACAAAACGTTTGTGATCCGGCGTTGACAATCTCAACATAATTTCACCTAGAGTTACAACTTTTTTAATCATACTATTTAATTTTTTATTTGATCTGCAAACCGATTATTTTAAACCATAATGATAAAAAAATTACAGAAAGAATTAAAACGTGTTCGCACACGTTTTTTTTTAATATATTTGTCTGCTTTTAGAAATAAAGCCGGCAAATTTATTTTTGGAATATTCTTTCTTAAATTGAAATCAAGAAGGTAAAATCAATTCGTGTACGTACACGGAACAGGGCAAATATATAATAAAATTTCAATCATGCAAAAAAAAGATTTTATTTTTGCTAAATAAATTAGAATACAAAAAATTATTCCTAGTTGGAAGAATCAATTTTTTTGATTACAGATCCTACGATTAGGACTTTTGCAAATTATAAAAAAAACAGTATTTTTGAGTTCACTTATAAAGTGAAATTTCACCTAACCTTAAACTAAACAATTATCATCACAATTAAAAAAATTGCTCAGCTTGCTGCTGTTTCTCAAGGAACTGTAGATAGGATTATACATAATCGAGGTCAGGTTTCACAAGAAAACATTGATAAAGTTAATGCTATCATAAAAGAACACGGGTATAAAAAAAATATTTTTGCCAGTAATCTCGCCTTTAACAAAAAGTTCAAATTTGCAGTTTTCCTACCTAAAAATGAAGGACTTGAATATTGGAAAATCCCACTTAATGGTATTGAAAGAGCAGAAAATGAATTTGAAAAATTTGGAGTTACCCTCGATTACTATTTCTACAAATACGACTCCAGTTCTTTCAAAAAAATGGCTTCTAAAATAGTAGATAAAAAATATGACGGCCTCTTATTTGCACCTATCTTTCATGACGAATCGATTTTATTTTTGAATCAATGTAAAAAGAAAGACATTCCGGTTGTCATGATTGACTCTAACCTAAAAGAAGTGGACAGTATTGCCTATATAGGACAGGATGCTTTTCAAAGTGGCTATCTCGCAGGAAGGCTCGTTTGTTATAATTCAGCCTTGCAAAATAATGTCCTGATAATAAAAATCACTCGTGAAATAGAAAGCACCTCGGTGTACCTACAGCGAATTAAGGGATTCTACTCCTATTTTGAAGATCACAAAGAATTTTCAAACTTTAAATTTTCGGAAATTACATTGAAAGATTCCGGTAAAAAACAACTAACCGTAAAAATGTTTGAAGGAATCAACACCATTTTTATCCCAAATTCAAGATCTTACATTGTTGCTGAATTTTTAAAAAACAACAACCTAAATCATATTGTATTAGTCGGTTACGACTTGTTGCAGGAGAATGTAAAATACCTAAAAGATGGCGTTATTAATTTTTTAATAAATCAAAAACCAGAACAACAAGGCTACTTGGGTGTGGAATATTTATATAAAAAAATTATACTCAACGAAAATGTTGAAAATACCTATTACATGCCCTTGGAAATAATCATAAAAGAAAATTGCTACACCATTTAAAGATAGTTTTAATCCAGGGATAACTATTTTTTAATGATGCGCTCTTTGTTGGTATATTAATTCGTAAGAACATAAACACTTTCTGATACAAATGGTATAAATCAACCTAAATATCGATTGGCATTCGAAATAAACCATCAATGACAGCTATATGCTTTTACATATAAATTCAATTTAACATTACAGATTATATGCTTTTACATATAATTAACTATATTTGTTTAAAATCGTTGTAAAAGCATATAATCATGAAGACAATAGCAGATTTTGTAAAAGAAAAAAGAAATGAAGTAAACCTCACACAGGAAGCTTTTGCGGAGCGTGCCGGGGTAGCGTTAACCGTTATTCGAAAAATAGAGCAAGGAAAAGAAAACCTTAATCTAGAGAAAGTAAATCAAGTACTCAAAATGTTTGGACATGCTTTAGCTCCGGTAAATGCCAGGGAATTATCCAAAAATGACCATTAGAGTCTATGAGAAAAGCAGCCATATATTATAAAGAGTTTCTGGCAGGAATACTAACAGAAACTGACGATGGGGACTATACCTTTCAATACGAAGAAAAGTATATCGCAGAACATCCTAAAGAAAGCATCACCCTGACCCTGCCTGTGCATACAAAAACATATACTGAAAAACGGTTATTCCCTTTTTTTGAAGGTTTAATACCAGAAGGGTGGTTACTCGATATCGCTTCCAAAAACTGGAAAATCAATCCAAATGATCGCATGGGCCTACTTTTGGCCTGTTGTCAAAATTGTATCGGAGCCGTAAGCGTTCAACCAATACCAAATCAAGATGCCTAGGAAATGTCTATATTGTTACAAATCATTAGAGGAGAATAGCATTGGTGATTTTCATGAGCATTGCAGATTAGCATTTTTCAATACCAAACAGCAACCGGCGTTCGAACATTCGCTAAAGCAAATGGTAGCATTAGCCAAAAACGTGGTGGAACGAAGCGTAGCAGTACCCGGAGTACAACCCAAATTATCCTTATCTATTATAAACGATACGATCCAGGACGGAAATAAAGGGCGTCTCACGGTTGTCGGAGCTTTGGGTGGTAACTATATTTTCAAACCACCATCCGAGCAATTCCCTGAAATGCCCGAAAATGAACACCTAACGATGCGTATTGCAGAAGCCTTTGGTATCAATACCGTAAAGTCAAGCTTAATAAGACTGCAGTCCGGAGAACTCTCTTACATCACTAAACGCATCGACAGAACAGCAACAGGAGAAAAAATTCACATGCTCGACATGTTTCAAATCACAGAAGCTTTTGACAAGTACAAAAGCTCCATGGAGAAAATAGGTAAAGCGCTGGATCAATTTTCAGATAACACTTTACTTGATAAATTGTACTTTCTGGAACTGGGCATTTTCAGTTTCCTTACAGGCAATAATGATATGCACCTGAAAAACTTTTCCATGATACATTACGGTGAAACCTGGATATTGGCCCCTGCCTACGATTTATTAAACGTGGCTATAGTAAATCCCGATGATACCGAGGAATTAGCGCTAACATTAGAAGGAAAAAAGAAGAAACTAAAATGGGAACATTTCAAAAGACTGGGCATAAACCTTGGACTAAATGAAAAACAAATAAATGACATTGCAAAACGATTCCAAAAAAACAAATCCATCGCCATCCAGTGGATCGATAATTCATTTCTATCGGATACATTCAAAGAAAAATATAAAGTACTATTAGAAGAAAGATACCGTAGATTATTTGAAACGGAGTAGTTTCTTATAGCTACTTTTATTGGGAACAAATCATTTGCATTATCAATAACCCAACTAATGAATTCGTTTTTTAATTTCTCCTGAATCAGACAAAGAATAAAGGAAATAAATCCTGCTTCCTTGATTTCTTTTAAAAGAAGGTTCATATTTAATATAACCATACTCGCCTAATTCTCTCAAGTATTTATGATACGTATTCGATGCAGATATCTTAGCGATACGCATAATCTCAAAACTAAAAGCCTGTATCGGATTAATAAAACCCTTATCTGTCCTAAACTGCAACAAAGCAGCATAGATACCAATATGTGTGATACTGATACGATCATCTTTTTCGATAGCTGAAAAAAAATCAGATAAGGGTTTTAGGGTTTCCATTAGCATCTACATTGAATTAGACTGTCTTCTTCTGCTTTTCTTTTCTTGCGGTACTGCCTCCCCATCGCCAGCTGTACTTTGACTTTGCTTTTTACTATCCTTAATAGTCTTGTTTTGTCCTTCCGATTGCTTTTCATCTTTAGATTGTCGGTTGTTGATGCGTTGCCTGTTGCCATCATAAACATTGATCGTTTTGAACTGAGGATTCGCCTCGACAAAATATTTAATCTCTTTTCCATCTTTTAAGAAAGTGACCGATTGCAGATTTCCTTTTTTTATGGAATCGATAAGATCCTCTTTAAACTTAGGATTTTCCAGCTCCTTGATCGGATGCCTGGAAAGCGTATTTTCAAGATCATAGCCGTAATTTTGATGGTAGTGGTTTAGCTTGAAATTTCCGCTGGTATCCGTTTCCTTAAAATCCATCTGAACCCACGCATTGTATCGTTGTCCTTCCTTATTGCTAAGTTCTTTATTAACCGCCCTTCCTTCCAGCAGATTATAAGCCTCCTTCATCGTGATATTGCTTCCTTTGTTGATATAAAAAGTCTGTTCCAAAGATTCCTTTGCATTTTCTTTCAGGAAATCAATTTTATAAGAATTAAAGAAATACATATCGTTTTGCTCTGACTTCTTAAAATTTAAGGAGACCCTGGCAACATCATCCCCATAGTAGGCCTCATGATCGATGACAAAACCAGGCTTTTGTTGCTGCATTTTTTCTTTTAATTCCTCTTCTAATCCATCACCGAAACCGGTGTACTTTACCTGATCGCGCAGGTATTCAAAATTTTTCTCGTTCATGTCTATTCAATTTAAATGATTACTAATTTATAAAACCGGCAATATCCCTAACTGCATCAATTTTTTATTGTTTACCTGGAGTTCTAAGTGTCTTCCCCCTTTATCTTCCATCAGCTGTATCGCTAGATATTTTTCCTCGGGTATAGTGATTTTTGCCAAGGCAAATACGAAACAAACTGTCGTATTCCCTTGTATTACCGCGGTATTATTAAGAATATATAACGGCTTGATTTCTATTTCCTGTGATGCAGTACGCTTGACTTTTATCTGATCGCGAATAAAAAATCGCAATTGGCTAATATCGTAATTGATATTAGAATTATTTTCTACTTTGATCCGATAATACATTACATTCTCGTGAATGAACAATCCATTTAACTGAAGCAGCATATTGTATTTATTATCTTTTATACCATGTACTTTTTTCTTTTCGTAAGAGGCCAGGGCTGCATAAGATTGTAATACTGCTTCATTATCATTTACAGCCGAATCCCAAGGCTCCGACAGTGACCGTTTTGCTTTGCTCACCACTAAATTCAATACTGGAGTTTGTTCATCATAATTCAGTACAAAAGAATAGAGCTGGTCATCGGATGTAACCACTGTAAGGTTTGTTTCAGTAAAATCATGCTGGGCGGCCTTTAGCTGAAGGATGTTTTCAACCCCTTTTACTTTTTGCACTAATACAGCGCCATTACCTCTGTCAACACTTTTTATCGCATAGGGAAATACAATAGTTGTTGTTTTAGAATACCCGATAGCTACGGAATCCGATTCAATTTTGTACACCTCACTTTTGCCCGATTGCAGTTGCCCAAATACGTTGGCTGTAATGAATACCATCAGTATCATTACCAATAGACTACTCTTTTTCATAGTTATTATTTTTATAGGTTTAGTTGGAATTGTTCTCTTTTTGGTTTTCATCATGGATCAATACCTGATAGCCGGCCTTTACCATCACTTTTACCAGCTTCACCTTTTTACTCAAAAGATTTTTGACAGCCTCAATACCTGCTCCGGCTGCCTGAGCACCCCAGGAGTCATCCAATGCAGTTATTCCTAAGGTTTGCATCGAACGATCTGCAGAAGCTTTTGCTACATCACGGGTAATCGCTCCTGGTATATAAATACCCTCAAGCCCATCCATATCATAGACCGACAAGTCAACAGGAAATAAGGAATTGCCATAGCGAAGGCTGTTGATCTTAATGGTCAGTCTTTCTCCCTGTAGGGTTGCGACACCGAAAAGGAAATTGTCTTTAGGAATCATTAGCCCGTTAATAAAAATCGCAGTCGTAAGCCTCAGCTTAACAGTTGCCCCATTCACAAGGGTTTGATTTTCATGAACAACCGCTTCAATTGCATTTGGCATAGCCGCCGCATCTAAAGATTCTTCAAAAGAAAAAAACGCATTATGATTGGGCTGAATCCCAGAACCCTCCGCATTGGGATTTTTAGCATTTTGTAAAAAAGTGATTGCATCCTCCTTTCCTGTTGCAGCAATGGTAAACACCTTTCCTTTGTTTGCATCTGAGGTTTTTCGTAACTTTTCCTGTACACGACCAGGGTGCTGAATATCAAGTATGTTTTCAAGCATTCCGTTAAGCTTTTGCAATTCCGGATCTTCAGTATCCGATTGGTTCATAGATTGCATCATCTGCTCCAGCCGGTCAACATCTTTTGAATCGCTGTTTGTGGTGGTCTGGTCTTTATATTGGGTAAAATTATGTTGCTGCTCAGGTGGCTGTGGCGGATTATTAATGACCCTTTGAAGCGCTTCAAGCTTTTTATACACTTTTTCTTCATTTGGATCACGGTAGCTTACTG
The DNA here is from genome assembly GCF_048286715.1 of Flavobacterium kochi. NCBI lineage: Bacteria > Pseudomonadati > Bacteroidota > Flavobacteriia > Flavobacteriales > Flavobacteriaceae > Flavobacterium > Flavobacterium kochi. Next base: position 232,787 of record NZ_JBLVPW010000002.1, on the reverse strand, counting down.
TATTTAAGGCGCCACTTTTCTTCTTTAAACCCATCCGATCACGAACGCTGTCATTTGCTATCCCAATGGAATCCCCTAAAAAAGAGTGTCTTAAATAATTGGGATCTTTCTTAATCAGTTCCTCTAATTTTACCGAATCCAGCGTGGCCCGATCATAATAACTCATTTTGTCCAGCGGGTCATCTTCCTGAAGGATGGGATTCGGAAGCTTTATATTAAAGCCTTTTTTTTCGATGACCTGCGCATTGGCAGCTTCAATTTTTCCTCCGCCAAGCAACCAAAACAGCAGGGTAATAAATGGCAGTGTCAATAGTGGTGCCATCAAAAGCAGCTTGCGTTGCCGGAGCAGCTGGAGTGATTCAGTTTTTTTTTCCATGAGTGTAGTTTTTAAAATTGGATTGGTAATAATTTTCTATGGTAGCCAGACTATCCAGTAGTCCGGGGGGATTGTTTACAATGCTGTCATACCTCTTTTTTCCAGTGGGACTGCGGGCAAGGCTATCCATGTAGATCCGAAAGCGATTGATTTTTTCAAACTCGTTTGTACTGATAAAACTATTTTCCTTGCGTATTGTATCGTCATCACTTTCTGGCAGCTTTGACGGCTTAACAATCGGAGTTATAATACTATCGGTAGTTGCAACTCCTGAAAGACTGGCAACAATCAGATACATACTGTACCCTGTGGAAAAAGCAATAAAAAAAACCCACATCACCAGCAGATTGGTAGGAGAAATATTTGCCGTTTTCTTTGTCATCCATTGCGCCCATTTACCTTGTACAATTAAGTAACCCTTCTCTAGTTGCTCAGCAAGGATAGTACTGATTGCGCTATCTTTGGATTCCGGTATTTTTTTTCTGCTCTTGTATAGGAATTGCATAATGGTCCGATTTATCATTTTCTATTTTCCGTACTCAGATCCCTGTTCTCAATGGTATTCCATCGTTCGACTAAAAAGCCATGAGGATTATTGTCACTTCGCGATACATTGCGCAAGGCGCCTTCCGTAATGAGACTGCGGTGAACAATACTGGTCGTCCTTATTATATGCTGCGTCGCATAACATCGGAAACGATACGGGTATTGATTAATATCAACGGCTATACTGTCTACTGTTAGGGTCTGGCTGATATTACCGGAGATGATACCGGCATAGTATCCATTCTCTTTCAGATCATCATAGATTCGTTTAGCACTGTCATCGGAGAGATAAAGGGCTTTGGTCACATTATCTTTGATTACCTTATCATCCGGGTCAAGGGTAAAGAAGAGCTTGTGGAACGCTTTTATGTGATCTCTTGCTTCTACAGGAATATTATCTTTTCGGTCTGAAGAATACGCTTCCAGCGCTTTCCCATTGGCGAGGATATAAATCCTGGACTGCATTTGCGCGACAAGGCTAAAACTCTTGTACAGTGTAAAACAGCATATAATGATACATCCTGCAATGACTAGCATGGAAAACGCTCTTACATGCCGAAACGCGGTGTCTATATTTTTCATTTTGCTAAACATGCTGCTTATTTTTAAGGGTTATCAGGAATTGCCCTTTAATTTATTGCCCATATAACTGTCTTTCTCCTCAAAATAGGGCGAAGAATTATGGTGCCCTGACATGCTTTGGGACATACGCCCTGCAGCATTACCCATAGCATCTGCGGCCATACCCACCCCTGCAGCAGTGGTGTTAACCACAGCGTTTGAAGAACTGCTGAAGATCGTGGTTACTTTTTGACTCAAAGTACCACCGCCATCGGCATGGACAATATAGTTCGCTACTGACGGTACCGTGAAATAACCCACAATACCGATAATCATAAACACCAGATAGGCCATATCTGTCCGGCTAAAAAACGTATCACCATAATCGTTGACCTGCGATATATCCAGTTCCAGCATTTTCTCCTGTATCTTTCCAATGATACTCCCGAAAATATTAGCCACGGGAAGCCACAGATAAATATTAATGTAACGCGCCAGCCATACCGTCAGCGTATGCTGAAAACCGTCGAAAACGGCAATACCGAAAACCAATGGCCCCAAAACAGAAAGTACTATCAGCTGAAAGGTCCTTAAGGTATCAATACAAAGCGATGCCGCTTCAAAAAGTACTCTAAGCACTTCACTCAACCACTCCTTTACCGAATTGCGAAAATTGAAGGATGCCTTAGCCATCGCAAACTTGATATCATTGCCAATGCCATCGAACAGGCCTTCACCGGCCGTATCAGCAGCATCATGTGTATATTTACTCCACCTGTCCTGGTCCCCACTTCCGGATTCCCCTACATACATCTGCCAGGCGTTAGTGTTTTTGATTGCTTCTTCTTTTCGCTGCAAAAGAACTTCGATTGCTTTATTGGAACCTTCCACCATCGATGCAGTTGCTGTAACGGTGGGTTTCATCACGCCATTAATCATATATAATACTGAAGGAAAAATCATGATGCAGAACCCGATAACAAACGGACGGAACAGCGGATAAAAATCTATGGGCTCCGCATTGGCAATATGCCTCCATACTCGTGAGCCGATATACCAAATCGCAGCAAAACCGGCGATACCCTGCCCTACGCCTAACAAATTATTGCACAAAGGCATCATTTCATCATAAAGCTGATCAAGCACCCCATGAAGGCCATTCATATCATCGGCCATACCCTGCGCTTTACTGGTAAAAGACCCTACTATAGCCATGCCTGTAAATAAAATAGCCTTGTTTCTCTTTTTCATGTTAGCGCTTCTTTAATTAATTATTTTGTAAATACTGCGAAGGGAATTCACATCATTACCTTCTTTTGCCCGCTGTACTGTTAGCATAGTGGCATTAGCATTAAAACTTCTAAGAAACATCACTTTATCCTGCATATCAACATAGATCCTGTCAATGGATTCTAATCGCTCATCATCAGACATCCGCAGTTTATTAGCTGTAATAACTGTAGCGAGTTCATCAAGGTTGCGAAGACTCTGCTTAAACAGCTGATCATAAACCTTTTCGAAATACCTTATTTCTCCTTCAGTAAAATGGTGACTGTTGCTGAAGCGATTAAGCGAAAGCTTATATTCCTTTACCAAAAGCAACTGGTAATTAACGATCTCACCAATACGTTTGTACTTTTTTACAGTCGGACTTACCTGCATCAATCCGTCAATAAAGGTCTTGTGCAGGCTGAAATTCCATTGTGACAAATCCTTTACCGTATTATAACCGCCATGGAGAATTTGATAGCCTTTTTTCATATCCGATAAAATCTGCTTGAACTGCGCGAGCTTTTCTATATTCAATAGCAGCTGCTGCATTTCCTGCGCTTGCGCTGAAGTTCTGGAAGGCAATAACATTCCTAAAAGAGCCATCCACATAATAAATAGCTTTCTCATAATCAATCGTTTAAAATGCCATGCAGCGCACGACTAGTTGGTACTTCATGATTCTCCTTTGTTCTCGATAAATACAATACTTTCGTTTGGTTATTAAAACGTTGGCAGAAACGATAGTTATCCATCATGTTCAAATAGAGCCCATCAATACGTTGCATCCTTTCATCATCTTTCATTTCAAGCTCCCCATCCATAGTCACTGCAATCAACTCGTCTAAAGTGTCAGTGCAATCCTCCAGCAATCGATCAAAAACCCTTTTGATATAAGCCACCTCACTCCCATGAAATAAATCACCCTGCGTAACATGTCCGTAGCTATGCTTATAACTTGCCATGATCTTCGCCTGCAGGGCTATAATTTCGGCTACCCTGCTGTACTTTTTTATTTGCGGGCTAACCTTCTTTAACGAGCTCAGATAATCCGCATGAAGGTTAAACTCACCTCGCTTTAAATCCCCTATAGCATTCAGTCCTGTTTTGGCGACGGAATAACCTTTTTGCGCATAGTCTATGTACACTTTTAAGGCTGCAATTTGTTGGAGCAGCACTTTTCTTTGTTTTTCCTGTGCCTGCACCCCACCCGTCACGAATCCCGTAAAGAGTAGCAATAACAATAGCTTTTTCATGTCTTTACTTTTATTTTGGAATCCCATAAAATTGCTTCACTGCATTCACATCATGCTGCGTTTTAGTTCTTTGCAGACTAAGCAGTATATTCTGCCGGTTAAAAAGCATAAGATCGTTGTAATTGGCATCGATCTGATCAGCAGCCGTATTGATGATTTCAAGTCTTTTAGCATCACTCATCTGGGTTGTAAAGGAATCAAGGATTAGGAATATCTGATCTATGTTCTTTGCACTCTCCTCGAGAATACCGGAATATACTTTTTGCATATAATCCAATTCAGTCAGATTAAAGTGACGATCCTGTTGGAACAACTTCCACGCTCTTTCATATTCGTTAACAAGCCGTACCTGTTTTTGGGCAATATCTCTGATGAGCTGATAATAAGTGATAATCGATTTAACTTTCATCAATTCCTCATAATAATCCCGGTACAGATCGCGCTGTTGCTCAGTCCATTTTGATATCTCATTTAATTTCAACTTTGAAAGGGTGTTTTCTATTTTTTTCTGGGCATTCTGTAACCATATCGTTTTGTTCTGCAGTCGTTGTATTCGCAGATCAATTGCCAAAATAACTTTCTTTACTGCTGCAGTAATCAGTCCCATAATCGGGAATGCTGCAGCCGTTTCTGCTGGCCGGACAGGAGTGCTTACCAGTAGCAGGCACAGCATAGCCGTCATGATTTTTTTCTTCGCTTTCATAATCTTATCCATTTAGTTTCCATTTCTGAGATCATTAGCCAGTGCTGCAATCCCTTTTTTAATGTCGCCATCAAATTGCTTCGCATAGGCCTGCACTTTTAATTTTTCGGTTTCCTCTGTAGTATAAACGAGGTATTCTTCAAGGGATACCTCCGTCCGGTACACTTTAGATAGCATTCCGCCCAAGGAGATGAATACTTCTTTGTACTGCTTATCCGGATCATTGGCTTTATTGACCGAAAGCACCAATGCCTTTTCCTTTTCAGTCAGTCCCAGGAGTTCCTGAATCTGGTCGAATTTATTTTGGTATTTGCTCTGATCCAGAAGGATCTTGCAATCGCTGTTATTGATGATGGCTTGCTTCACCACAGGAGATGAAATAATATCCTCTACCTCTTGTGTGACCACTATTGCTTCTCCAAAAAACTTCCTTACCGTCTTAAACAGATACCTAATATACTCTGCCATACCTTCCTTAGCAATAGCTTTCCAGGCTTCTTCTATCAATATCATTTTTCGAACCCCTTTGAGCTTGCGCATCTTGCTGATAAAGACTTCCATTATAATGATCGTCACTACGGGAAAAAGTATGGGATGGTCTTTGATATTATCTAATTCGAATACAATAAAACGTTCCTTCAGCAATTCAAGATTTTCCGTAGCATTAAGCAGGTAATCAAACTCTCCTCCCTTATAATAGGGACGCAATACATACATAAAATTATTGATGTCAAAATCCTTTTCCTTTACCTTATCCCCTTCCAGTACACTGATAAAATCATCTCTCAGAAAATTGTAAAAACTGTCAAAACAGGGAAACAATTCTTTGTTTGCTTCGAGTTTTTCATAGTATAACTGCAACGCGTTAGATAAAGCGACATACTCGCTTCGGTTAAAGGTTTCATCATCCTTTTTCCATAAAGCAAGGAGAAGTGTTTTAATACTTTCTTTTTTCTCCGTATCCAGGCTGTCCCCTTCACTGATGTAGAAGGGATTAAACCGTATGGGATTCTTTTCGTCATAGGTAAAATAATAACCGCCCACCATATCACACAATCCTTTGTAACTATGTCCAACATCCACCAGCACGATATGAGTTCCTTGTTCATAATAACTTCTCACCATATGATTGGTAAAAAAGGATTTACCACTCCCGGAAGGCCCCAATATAAACTTATTCCGATTCGTGCAAATGCCTCGCTTTATAGGCTCATCACTGATATCTACATGCACCGGCTTACCGGTCAGACGATCACCTAAACGAATTCCAAAAGGACTTAGCGAAGAACGGTAACCCGTTTCCATATTCAGGAAGCATACCGCCTGTTCCGCGAACGTATCAAAAGTGTCATTCATCGGAAAGTCTGCTGCATTACCGGGAATGCCTGCCCAAAATATCTGAGCAGCCCCAACGGTTTCCTGTTTAGCGGCGGCATCCATTTGCGCCAGTGCTGAAGCAACCTTGTTCTTGAGATCCTTAAGTTCTTCCTGATCGGCTGACCAGACCAATACATTAAAATGCGCCTTTACAGGCAATCGTTGTTGGCCAATCGCTTCGTTCAGAAAATCATTGGTGGCATCTCGGGCAATACTGTTTTCACGACTATAGGCTGAAAGCGATTGCAGCCGCAATCTTTTGCTCTCCAATTTTTGCAACATTTTCTGTGCATCCTCAATAAACAGGTACTGATTGTAAATGTGATTACACGACAAAAGCTGCCCCAGTGTAGAAGCAAAACCAATACTGAATTTAGTTTTATCGGTGGAATACCGATCATAGTTAATCCGTGAGCCACACAGCGCGGGAAGATCCGCAGCATCACCCAAAGTGTATAGTTGGCAGTGCTTATCACCTACCTGTAAACCATCCTCAAATGAAATGTCATTAAAAACAAACGAATTCTCTTTTTCTGACAAAGAGCAATACCGCTCAATCAATCCTATTTTTCGGCTGTGGCTCCGCAGTTCCTCATTGCCGAGCCGTGTTAATTTTACAAAACCGCTGTCTTCGAGTATTCGCTTGAATTGTCCCGTACTGTCAATAAAATCCTGTAGCAATTCCGCTTTAAGTGTTTCCTGGGGAACAGGCGAACTCCGGATCAGATTAGAAAATAATGAGCTGGAAGCTTTTCTCCCTATAGGTTTTTTCGTCAGCAGAATATAACACGAATGATCTAAAAAAGGACGTTCATTAAAAAAATGCTCACTGCTACGGGTAAGAAAACTAGTGTCTTCATTGGTAAAGTCCGGCTCATGTTTACTTTCAATAAACCAGTCCTGCTTATGAAACACGCAAAATTTTGGAAGTATCTTTATGGCCTTCAGCCAAGACTGGTGGAAGGCCTCATATTCCTGGTCTGCTAACGTAAATATCTCTGGTAATTCAGCCTGAAATACCACTGTTATATCGCCCTGTTTCGATAAAATACAGTCATGCTGTACATCCATAATCGGTAAAATAGCATCCATCCTCTTTTCCATCTCCAATCGCATTTAGCTGTTATTAATTTTAATATCTTCTACTGCACCATCATGAAAATTTTCCTGCTGTATATTTTGACGGCTTTAGGCAGCTGTCTTTTAGCCAAAGCTTTCAACAACCCATACTCCCCATACCTGCGGCTCATGCGATACACTTTCACCACCAACAACATTCCTGAAATACCGATTACCCCAACACAAACAAGAGAAGGAAGTCCGGCAATGTACATCCCTGCAAAGACAATCAGCAGCATTACGATCCCACCGCCCAGATACCATATATACTGTGCCCGAAGCCCCTTAAATTCAATACTTTGATTGATGCCCCTATTGATCTGATACACACTATTACTCATGTTCCTGTTTTAAAATTTAATACTACTGTTTAAAGTAGGCTCTGCTGATATTAAAAGGCAATGAAATAAAAAAGAAGAAAAAAAAAAATCAGGATAGTAACGGAAAGAATATTGGGGCAAGTTTTTATCTAATCTAAATCGTACTAGCCCTCCAAAAGAGAAACATCCGGCCTTTATTATTCAGCTCGACAATATCGGGGTTATACTTTCCGACAATCATCATACTGCTTGCCTTTAAATTCCGAAAAAAGATTGTATTACAGTGGCCACGACAACCAGAAAAACACAGCTGCCAAACCATGCGGCGGCAACTTTACCCGTATCAGGATCACCTGCATTCCACTTTTGATAGACCTTGACCGCGCCTATTAGTCCCAATATGGCACCAACGGCATACATCAGTTCGGTCCCTGCATCAAAGTAGCTTCGCACCAGTTGATTGGCCTGATTAATACCTGCAATTCCATCCTGACCATAGGTTTGATAATGAAATAATACCAGCACCAGAACGGCACCAATGCAAAACAACTTCTTAAACTTCTCCAATTTCCAACCAGACTTTTTCATAACGCATTCTTTTTAAAGTTTGAAACGATTCAGATAAAAAGCGGAGGATTCGTTGCTGTCGTATTACCCTCTATCCTGTCACATGAAGCCATACCGCACCGGGACCGACGGGAGCTATTCCTCCGCTATAATGTATTAGGTTTTTTCATTCCATAAGAGTGCCACCTCCTGCTGAGTCAAAAGCACTTCCCCCCGTTTTTTGCATTCAGAAACAATCAATTCATCAACCGAGGAGCGATAAGGAGAATCCCTTAGCAAGGGATATGCTGCGAGAATTAATTGCATATAATCCTTAAACTCCTGTTTTGTCAGCTTTCTTTGGCTTGCATCGATGATCACATTTTTCAATTGTTTCACCAACCCATCCACTTCATGAAAGATGGTATCGGATGCGGCAGATTCCGATGCAATAATTTCTAAATCCAGATACCGTAAATCATCATCCGATGCTGAATATGATTCCTCGCCCGCCCCACGGAATTGAAGTTTTCGTTTTCGGGTCATGATATCTTTTAACTCCTCAGGATAAAATCGCAATCCCACAAATAAATACCAACTTACCAATAGCGGAACAACTACTACCAGGTAATTGCTCCATGAAATGTTTGTAAACATACGCGCTTCATTTTTCGTTCTACATTACTCTTTTAACCCTGCATTTAAAAAACAAGTTAAATGGTAAACCATTTAATTTGTTTTTCAAAGTAACAATGCTATTCCGTTTGTCACAAGTACAACTTTTATCGTACCCCATTGTATATCCGTGTATTGCCCGTATTAAACTTATAAAAAAAGAAAAAAAAAGTCCTGAAAACAAAAATCCGAATATTAATGGATACAACTTTTACAAAAAATAATTGTCTTAATAAGACCCTATCTTTTTTATAATTTTTTCTAAGGTCTGAATAGCAATTTCCTTATCCCTTTCTTCTGCATTGTATGATTTACTTCGTACGGAATGATACGACAGGTCTTTTTTGAAAGGGGTTGAAAGATGGGGTACAATCGTTTTAAAAACTTCACTCATCGATTTGGCTTTCACGATTCGTGATTCATCAGAGGCTCTCAAGATAAGCCCGATCTGATCTGTTGACAGGGCACATTCTATCTTGTTCTCTTTACTGTCTACTGGCAGATTATGATTGCTACCCATATCTGCCATTGAGGCTATAGCCAAATCTATTTTCTTTTGGAGATAGGCTATTTCATGAATAAACCAATTACTCAACACTATTTTCAGGTTTTGATGACCAGGATCGAGTATAATAGTTTCATTGCAGGGCAATTGATTAAACTCTTTAAAGAAAAACAATAATTTGTCCATCCTTTCGCCGGCATCCTCAATGGAACTAATCTTTTGAGCAATACATTCACTGAAGTAATTAATATAGGCGGTACTATTGAAGTTCATATAAATGAGTAGCTCATTTAACGCGGTATAAACACACGTTTGTTTTTGGGATTCCTTCAGTACGTCCAACTGCTTTATCAATTCTTTTCGATATAGAATCTGTCTGTAAGTGGTCGGATCACTTCTGTTTGAATTGACAAACCCATAGAGACTGCCAAGAACAATTTCTATAATAGCTTTATCAACAGTATTTGCTGTTATTTTTTTCTTCAGCTTGTCTAACTTTAGCTTCAGTTCTTTCCTTGACACAATGAAGTAAGTAATTGATACCCGCTGATCCAGACCGAGATACATCGAGAAACGATGCTCTATAAAAGCAAGCAATTCATCCAGACAGGAAATCAATGTATTTATAATGCCGGACAAAGTGGAATTTTTAAATCGATCGTCTTCTTGATTTTCGATTACGTTATCCAATAAAAACAGTAATGTTGAATGGTACTTCCGCACCAAAAGTCTCGCGTGTCTTTTCTTGCGCAACGCGAAAATCTCATTTTTTAATTGAATTTGAATATGCTGTGTTTCTTTTAAAACTTTTTCAGAGATACTAAGAACGTCATTCTCTGTAATAGTGTTAATGAATATTTTCCCTGGATTAAGAGTACACAATATCAAGGAATCCAACCATTCTAAAGGATATGTTTTAATCATGATACCATTGTTTAATTTTACATTTTGACACAAAAACTAATGTCTTTTAAACCTTTCGGCTATTCGCACGATAGTCGGAAGGTGAAATTGAAGCATGTTTTTTAAAAAAATTACTAAAAAAGGAAACCGTGCTGAATTCCAATTCATTAGCTATATAGTAAATAGTTAATTCTGAATTATCAAGCAGCTTCTTTGCCTCAAAAATAATAGCCTCCACTATTAATTCTTTTGCTGTTTTTTCTGTAACCAGCTTGACCGATTTGGTCAAAAGCAGTGAAGTTACAAATAGCATATCCGCGTAAAATTTCACACTATGCTGTTTTTTACAATCAGTAGTCAGCATCGTTAAAAATTTGATTACAAGGAGTTCTTTTCTGGTAAAATTTATTATCATATCTTTTTTATATTTTGCACAGAGCAGCTCTAATCCATATCTAAATAAATTAAGGCAAACGACTTCCGGCCGTCTCTTAAAAACAGCATTTTCTGGTTCTGCATTTATAGTATAAATCAATTTATAAATACGGGTCAACTTCAAAAAATCCCTATCCTCAAGCGTTATTTTAGAAGTAGTTTTTGAAATAAAAAAATAAAAAGGGTCAGTTTCGCCTCTTACTATAGTGTTTCGAGAGGCATATTCTGCTGTAAATGATATCAAAAATAACCGCAGCTTTTGCTTTACTTCTAATAGAGTACAAAATGAGTTTTTGGGCAGTACTATAATATCCTTCGGGAATAGATAATGGATACTATCATCCTTCATTTGAATTTTTAATTCGCCTGATTTAATCAGCATGATCGAAAAATTATTGACTTTAAAAGATTCATTCGCAGGCGTTTTTATCTCATACTCCTTGAGGATATGAATCGTTAAGCCCGGTACCGGACTAGTTCCCAAATCCATACTTATCAAATCTTTAATCATATTTCAAGGCGTATTTAATACAATAAAAAAACAAATGAAAATCAAAAATTCTGTTATACCACTATTATGAGATAGTCGATTATTTCATCGCAGCGCAATACGTCTGCGACGAAATAAAGGACAACCAGATTGAAAATGATCATAGACAAAATCCGACTACCTTCTTTCCAATCCTCATCATTCTAATCCGTTATTAATCTCTTATATGATTATTTTGACTAATGCCGATTATGAGTGCCATTTTAACCGCTCTGGACGATTGGTCAAAAGCGCCTTTAACTCCTCCTACAAGGTTGCCAACAGATGCTTCCCAATCTTTATCTCTGCGCCCCGTATCGTCGTAAAGTGAATACCTGGTTATGGAGGAAGCGGTGAGAATAATCCTCTTGTCCTCACTGCTAAATTGAGGATTGGTCATCACCGATGATTCGTAAGAAATAATGGATTGATAGATTTTTGCGTATTCATCGTTTTTCCATAAAACTACAGCGTTCATAAAACCACAAAGACTACGTTTTGCCGCACTTGTCATTGATGAATTTGCAATAGCTTCATCTAGTTCAGCTTCAGGTTTATTTACAATCTCCTCCAGCTCTTCAATACTAATGGGCAGATTTGTTTTCAAATCTAAAAGCCTCGAATCACTAGTCTTTGTTGCAATGGCCTCGACCTGCTCACTAATTTGTACAATTGTAGTATAATGATAGTTACCTGTCAGATAAATATCAAGGATCTCATTATGTAACTTCCCGGCGATGTCATAAACATTTTCCGGGTTTTCAGGAGTTGCTTTTTGCACTAACCGAGTGGATTTTTCTAATTTATTGTTACTAACTTTAGTATTGCTACCAGCTGTAGTATCAATAGTGTCAGCGGTACAGGAAACAATTAGCAATGGTAAAATCACTAAACATAAGGAACAATTTTTCATGATTAAAATGTGTTAAATGGGACTGAGTACTTTTTTCGTCAGTTCATTTCACCCGGGTAAGCAGAACTTATTATAGCATGATGCTATTTTTTTTTGCTTTTGAATTCAAGGCAAATCTAGCAGCCAAATTTCTTCCCCGCAACACATTGTGTGTGGATTTCCGCGAATTACGGTATGGATTTCCACGAAATCCACAATACTTTTTTTTACCAAAAACGTAATGATTATCAATACTTTATAGTATATTTGAAACCGTTTATTGTAGAATATCCCAAACATTTCTATAATACGGTTCACTTATTACAAAATGATTCCGCAGCATGTATTTACCCCATTTTTAACCTAACCTATGATTAAAAAGTACCTTCTTATAGTATCGCTGTGCTTAGGAAATCCAGTAAGTGCCCAAATAAGTGCATTTAAAATTCCTGATAGCATTCGAAATAAAGATTACAATTACCTGTTCGATAGAATAGAAGAGTCAGAAAAAGACAGTGTCAGGCAATCACTTTATCTTCATTCTTTTTTATTTAAAGCCAAATCAGAAAAAAATTCGGCAGAGATTATAAACGGCTATAAAAATTATGTCTATCACTCATCAGAAAATTTAAAACTGGTTTATTCAGACAGTATGGTTTATACTGCAAAAAAGTCGTTGGATAATGCTTTAATTGGTTCCGCCTACCTTACAAAAGGAATTGTATTCTATTCTCAGAAAAAGTACCATTACGCTTTAGATAATTATCTTACTGCCAATAATTTTATTTCTAAAACCAATGACAACTATTTAGTTTACAAGGTGAAATATAATATTGCCCAGATCAAATACTATCTTGGATTTTATGATGAAGCCATTTCTTTGTTTAAAGAATGTATTGCCTATTACAAAAATGAAAGTACCAGACCTTATTTAAATTCACTGCATTCATTAGGGCTTTGCTATAACAAAACAGGTAATTATGGATTATGCACACAAACAAATAAAATTGGTTTAACCGAAGGCAAAAGGCTGAACAATGCTGACATGGATTCTTATTTCATTCATTCAGAAGGTGTTAATCAATATTTCAATAAAAAATATGTATCAGCCATAAGAAATATTACCTGTTCACTTGCTGGTATCCATGAAAATAAAGATTTTGCCAACGAAGCGGTAGGGAATTTTTATATCGGAAAAAGCTATTGGGCACTTAAAAAACCAATAAAAGCACTACCCTATTTTCACAAAGTTGATCAAACTTTTCAGCACAAAGGCTATATGCGTCCGGACCTTCGTGAAGTTTATGAACTAATGATCCGTTATTATAAGACGACAGCTAATTCAGAAATTCAGCTTTACTATATCGATCAGCTGTTAAAAGCAGACCACGTGATAAATGATACCTATAAATATCTAATCACAAAAGTTAATAAAGAGTACGATACTAAAGAGTTGTTACTGGAGAAAAAGAAAATCGAAAATCTGCTGGACAAACGAAAATACCATGATTATCTATTTACAGCTGTAATAACACTCTTATTATTTTCATTGGTATATCTGATACACAGGCATCGTAAAAACCAGAGGAAGTACAAGCACAAGTTTGAGGAGCTGATGAAGAAAAGCGAGGTTATTACTAAAGCTGAGGTAAAAAATATAAATACAGGAGTCCTGGACATAAATCAGGAGGCAGTTGCCATTGTTTTAAAACATTTGGAAAAATTTGAAAGAGATAAAAAATTTCTGGAAAAAGATTTAACTTTAGTAAAACTGTCCGCCTCTTTTGATTCCAATACCAAATATCTGTCCAAGATAATTTACCACTATAGAGGGAAAAAATTTGTAGAATACCTCAATGACTTAAAGGTTGATTATCTAATTTCACTATTAAAAACGGAGAAAATATTGAGAAGCTACACTAATAAGGCATTAGCTGAAAAAGCAGGATTTAGCAGTACGCAGCGATTTGCAAATGCATTTTATTCAAGAACCGAAATCTCACCATCTTTTTTTATTCAGGAAATAAAGAAAGGGCTGTCCTAAAGTCGTAAATATTAACAAAACTTGCCGCAACAGCAGATCAATAAACCACCTCAAGTATTAATTTTCTACAATTGAATATTCTTTTTTAAAGTCTAATGTATTAGCCATTCTCTTTTTCAAACCTCATTAATTGTTTCATTAAACGGTTTTATAAACATCCGGATCAAAAAGTTCCATATAAATTTCTGGCTTTGGCACTTTGTTAAAGCCATATTTTTCATATAACCAATCTGCTGTCGATGTTAGCAGAATCCATCGTCTCAATCCATTTAGGTTTGGATGATTCATAATCGTGTCCATTAGTTTTTTTGAAAGTCCTTGTCCTCGATATTTGTCTAAAACATATATGTCTCCTAAATATGCAATAGTAGAAAAATCAGAAATTACTCTTGCAAAACCAATTTGATCGCCTTTGTGAAATAATCCAAAATTTAATGAGTTATCAATTGAAATTTTCACTTTCTCCAATGGAATATTGTCGCTCCAGCCGGAATAGTTTGATAAAAACTCATGTATTGCTGTGATATCCATTTTATTTCTGTCTGTCGTAATTAAAAAATCTTCAAAAACAACCTCTATTATTTTCATATTTTTCTTATTAAAGCGTCATTCCAAATTTTCTGCTCATTTTGAAACACTGTTAATGCTTCTCCGTAAATCCAGTTCTTTCAGTTTCTTTATGGCGCACCTCACACAGAAAGTTTCTTTTCATTTGCAGTTCTTGGGTTGTCACTGCTGTTTGGCTGACCTTTACCTGTAGTGATAAGACTTCGTAAACTATTATGTATGTAATTGTTCCATGCATCGCTGCAAATGTCATAGCATTCATATTCTGGAACGAGACCAAGGTGCGTGAAACGGATTTGCGTTTGGCTATCCTTTTTCGAGATTTCAAAACTAATTTTGGTCCCCGTCCATTCACTTTTATCTTTAGTGAACTTAAAATAGTTGTTTATCACAAACCAAACAATTTTTTTGTTTGGGATGACTTCTATTAATTTCATTTGGCAACGATGAATATCTTTGTAATGATAGGTAAATTCATCATTGAGTTGGTCTGTATTACCTTCGATTTCTTCTGACCACCATCCGCGAACATTATTGATCGCATTGAATACTTCTTCTGGAGTCTGGTCTACCAACAGGGTTGCTGTAAAATCTTGATTGTCCATGGTTTTGATTTTTTAATTACATAATATTCATTATAGTAAGATAAAAGTAATATCAAAGGAGTCTTCATTGATACTATCAAAAATAAGTTTTTTTCTCTGGACATGCAAAATTATTGTAGTGTATCAGTAGCCTGTAAAGCGAACTACGAATAAAGCGTAAATAGTGTAAATCCCTACCCGCTCCATTCGTTTGAATATTTAATAGGATAATGCATGAAGATTAAATACAACTTCAATTTTTGTTCCTTCTCCTATTGTTGACTCAATGTTAAATTGACCTTTTAAAGAATTTGTCCTTTCTTTCATATTAGTTAATCCGATACCGCCCTTTTTACTTTTCATATCAAATCCTGCCCCGTCATCAATAATACTCAGGTGCAAAACATTGTTACCCTGTATCTGAATTTTTACTGTACAGTTCTTTGCATTTGCATATTTATTAATATTTAAAATAGCCTCCTGAATGATACGGTATAGATTGATCTTATATATATTTTCAACAGTAGTCCATTCAAACATTCCGTCATTTATATATTTAAACTGGGTCTTTGTAAACTCTTTTTGATTTTCTATTAAACTGGACAATAACACATTAAAATCATTCCCGTCAAAAAAAGAGTCTCGACTTAAATCATGCGCTATACTTCTAATATCACTCTCAATATTTTGCAATTCAGTAATATAAACTTTCCTTTTTTCAATTGTTTCCTGGTCTATTAAAGAATTAAAGAAACCTAAATTCATTCGAACGCCATAAATTTTATTCATTACACCATCATGCAGTTCTTTGGCTATCCTGCCCTTCTCACTCTCTTTTGCAAGATTAATTTTCTTATGTTCTTCGGTCAGTAGTTGGTATATTTCATCATTAGCGCTTTGCTGTTTCTTAATAAACACTAACTCTTTATTTCTATATTTTATATATCTTAAAACAATAATTAATATCAGCATTAAAACCAGTCCAAACGAAACAATCAAAATATAAAAGTTCTCTTTGGTCAAAACTTTATTTTCATCCTCTATTCTCGAAGTTTCATATTCAATTCTGGCATACTTATTATGAGTATTTTTTTGAACTCCATTAATACTGTCACTTACTTTAATATATTGATTTGCGTAAAACAACCTGTTTTTCTTATCTAATTCGGATAACAACTTTAATGAAGCCAAAATTTCATTACTGTTCTTAATTTTAATAGCTAACTGATTGGCTTCTTTTAAACTTTTAATTGATTTTATAGTATCCTTCTGGGATAAAAAATATTCTCCTATGTGTATCTTTTTATATAAAATTTCCGATTCAATCCCCAAACTATCAACAATTCGTAAGGATTCAAAAAACATGGATTCAACATTTTTATAATCCCCGTTTTTCATCTTGGAATAAGCCAAATTACTTAAAACATTAGCATAAAAAATAGGTGATTTCTTTTTTAAATCTTCTGTAAGTAAACCTTGTAATTTTTCTATCGACTTCGAAAACTCCTTTTTCAAATCATATAAATTACAGATGTTAATAACCGAGATCACATTGTAACTATTTATTACATCGTTATTTTCACCCCTACTTTTCATTTTTTCTAAATCACGCAATGCTAATTCATGGTAGCGCAGGGCTTCATCATAATTAACCAATTTCTCTAAACAATTACCCATCAACGTATTACAGGAATAAATTAAGCTGTGATTGGTAGATTTTTTTAAATACTGTAATGCTTTAGAAATTTCAACTTCACATTCTACATAATTTCCGTCATAAAACAAAACATAGGCTTTATTGAATAACATACGCCCCAGTTGATCGTAATCGTGAATTTTATAATATAATTTTTCTGCTTGTAAATAATAAAAGTAAGCACTGTCACTTTTTGAGTTGCGATAACAATCACCCACATAAAATAAGGCCTTTGGAATTCTGACACTATCATTAGCCTGCTTTGATAGTTTTAAAGCCCGTAAACTGGAAGATAAAGATTTTTCTAAATTATTAATATAATAATATTCCGTCGCGACATTTAAATAGGCCTCTCTGACAATGGAATCATTATCCTTGGATTTTAATAAATCACCTATTGAATCTAAGTATTTCTCTTTTTTATTTTTGTCTAAACCATCTACAGCAGTTTTGTCAAATAAAGTAGTATTGTTTTTTATAGAACCATCCGATTTCTTTTGGCATGAAAAAAAAAAAGACAATAGAAGTAAAAAAATTATTTTAGTAGGGGTACTCAAAATGCAATTATTATTATTTTATAATTTCAAATGTAGTATTTTGAAATAAGAATACCACATGATTTACAAATAAATCATATGGTATTCTTATTTCAAGTTATAGCTTAATACTATCTTGGAGGTATCGGATTAGCTGGATCACCATCTTCCGGCGGTGCAATATTTATTTGTGTACTAATTATTTTTGTGCCGGCTTTTACTGAAGTGGAATCAATTATTTTTGCATTCAAAGCAGCCTGAGGTGTAATTTCAAAACTCTTAGCTTTAACCTCCTGAACTTCATAACTATCATCATTTGAACATGAGTAGGTTAATAACAACATGGAAGCAAGTCCCGCTATGTATAATTTATTTTTCATAATATTGATTTGGGTTAAACAATCTTTTTTCACAAAAAAACAACTTTGCTTCAATTAAATATTACGGTATAACCGTAATATTTAATTAATTTTGCAGAAATTGAAAAACAGATGAAAAACCTTAATATTTTGATAGTTGATGACCACCCTATGACTGTTGATAGCTATAGTAATCTTTTATCTGCTAACGCCTTTCAAAAAAACACTCCCGATTTTATAAAGTGTTATAACTGTCAGGATGCGTACAACCAAATCTTTTTTCATCTCAAAGAAAATACCACTATTGATTTGGCCTTATTGGATATTAGCCTTCCTCCCTATAAAGAGTTAAATATTGAAAATGGCATTGACCTGGCTTCGCTAATAAGAAAAAAATTTACCAATTGCAAAATCGTTCTTCTTACAATGCATAGTGAACCCCTTACAGTAGATACAATCATTAAAGAGATAAACCCGGAAGGTTTTGTTTCTAAAAATGATATTAACTTTGAATTATTCCCTGTTATTTGTAAAAAAATCATGGATGGAGATACATTCCGAAGCCCTACTATAGTAGAATCTCAGAGAGAACTGTTTAAAAAAAATATAAATTGGGATAAACATGACAGCCAGATTCTAATCTTAATTTCGCAGGGAGTTAAAACGGTTAATCTTCCTGACTATATTCCTCTTTCTATGAGTGCTATAGAAAAAAGAAAAGCAAATATAAAAGAGCAGCTATTAATGGGAAAAGGCAGTGATTGGGATCTAATAGATAAAGCTAAAAAATTAGGCTTATTATAAATTTAATACAAATATCTTATGCAAGTGTTCTATAGAGATTAGCCTTATATTTTTCTTTTAATATTCTGGCATTATTCAAGGCTCCACCTTCCCTACCAACTGCAAAATAAAACCTCTCATTGCCACATTGATTTTCTCCAGAGCTTCTTCAACTGTAAACCATGACGCTTTATCAATTTCCGGAAAACTTTTTAATATTCCAGACTTTGGTGGCCATTCTATTTCAAAAGTATTGCTTTCTACTGCAGCTGCATCAATATCCTTTTCCAATGCCCAGGCATAAACGATTTTTCCTGATTTTAATTTTACCGGATCAAGTTCAATAAAATCTCCATCTATTCGAGTCCCTGTTTCTTCCTCAAATTCGCGCAGGGCTGCATCAAATGCATTTTCCTCATCATTAAACTCTCCTTTTGGTATAGACCAGTGTCCGCTACCTTTACTTTCCCAGAATGGACCGCCAGGATGCACCAGCATAACAAGCAATCGCATGTTGACTTTTTTATATAAAAGTATACCGGCACTTTTTTTAAGCTTCATTTTGATAGGAGTTATAGTAGGTAATTCATCACAAGGGGGCCTTAGACTGTTTAACCTTCCGATACTAAACATCACGTTTTTTTCACAGGCACAAACGAAGTTATGAAAAATAAACGGACAATTACCAGAAAACCCACCCATTAGATTCAGTCGTTGTTATAGCCAGAGTCCTGCATTATTCAATTATCAAAATCAAAAAATGAATAGAATAGTAACAAATACTTTTCCCTTTCCAGCCTCCCTTACTTTGTACTTTAATCAATCAAACAATTAGTGAAATTTAATAAAACAAAAAAAATGCATTACCGGCAAAGTGCCCCAGGTCAAAACGCAATCACATGCCTTCTGAAATTAAATATCATTATAAAGGGCATTAGTTCATAGTATCGATAAAAGATACGACATCCTCAAATACATTAGAGCAGATTTTTTTTGAGGACTAAAAAACGGTGCTTAAAAGCTGGCGATTTACAAGTTACCTTTTCGTTTTTAGTAAAATATAACAAAACTTTACTTACATTTACAAAAAGCTGGTATAATTAACTGATAACAAGGAAAGTTTTATAAAATGAAATATAATAAATTAAAAAGGTCCGATAATCTATCCCTGTGCAAAAAAAATTGCAATCTTTTGATTCACAAGATTAGCTAACAATACTTCCTTATTTAATCCAATACAATTACATTATGGAAAAGAACAATATTCTCGAAGCTCTTCATATTCTTGTTTCCAATAATGTAATTGGAGATAAACAATTATTAAGCAGATACAAAGGCTTTCGGGCAGAACTCTTTCTGGAGGATTATCTGCTCAGTAAATTCCCTCAATACAAGCAATTGGAAGGTGGAATGATTATTTCAAAAGATAGTGAGACAACAAGCCTGGATAATTCTCTGTACTTAACTGTTATACCGGAAGAAGACTTTAACGATGATTATAAAAAAATATATAATAGGTTTTCAAAAATAGGTTTTCAAAAAATGTACCTGGCAACATACTCGGATAGTGACTGGAACAAAGTCCCAATTATGCATTTTCACAGCGAAACGGTTAAGCTTAACATCCCTAAAATTGAAATTTTTGAATTTAATATTGAATCGGAAAACTTTGAAGAAACGTCAAATTCTGTTACAGAAGTAACTGTTTTTTTTGATACAGAACAAATCAGGAAAAGAAACAGCCACCCTATAAATGAATCAACTAAGGTATGGTTTACTAAAAATATGATTCAATTTTCTAAAAATCAGCTTTTAAAAATTTACATGAACAGATTATTCCTTGATGGATATATAGGATTTGGAAAAAAGAAAGGCAAACCTTCAGATATTGATATGATACTTAAAACTCCGGAAGGCGAATACAGATTGATTGAAGTCAAGGAAAAGGATTTACCAAAACAGGCTCAAAAAGGATTTGGTTTAGACATACCACGTTTAGAGGACCTACAGAGAATATCAAATGCCACAAAACTGAAATATAGTTTAGTTGTAAGAGAAATAAACAACCAGGAAGATCGAAATTTACTTGGATGGAAATATTTATCGATAGACAAATTTGCATCCGCTGTAGACTGGAATGCAAAAGTTAAGGGAGGAACGGGAATGAGAAGTTCAAACTCATACAATCCTACTTTAATTTGTCCATATGATCTATTCGGAGATTTGTAATTTTTTGTGCTTGTTTTTAACTGCAACGTCTAAACTTTTCAGCATTTCCCTCGCAACAGCCTCAATAGTGTTCACAGGCACACTATTGCCAAACTGCTTATAAGCCTGATTATCTGAAACTTCTATTTTAAAGGTATCAGGAAAACCCTGTAATCTTGCAGCTTCACGAGGAGTCAGTTTTCTTGGATTTTTCCCATTCTGACGGACCAGGATTTCACTGCCGTCCTTATAGTATCTTGCCGATATTGTATTGGTATAATCTGAATTCTCATCAACAATACCATATCCAAAACCTTTCCCTTTTAACCCGTTCTCAGTTTTTCTTCTTTGGTGTCCGGACCATAGTTTATCCGAAATTGTATATTTAGGATCTATATTATTCTCCAATATATTTCCAACTTTAGTAACAATATTTGTTGGCTTTGGAAATTCAAATTTTACATTATCATCTAAAAAACCTATAATAAATATTCTCTCCCTGTTTTGAGGCAATCCAAAATCCCTTGCACGTAATACCTGGCAGTGAAGATTATTATATCCTATACTTTTCAAATGCTTTAAAATTACCTCAAGCGTACGGCCACCATCATGTGTTCTTAATCTCTTTACATTTTCCAATAGAAATGCCTTTGGTTGTTTGGCAATCAATATTCTTTCTATATCAAAAAACAATGTTCCTCTTGTATCATCAAAACCTTTTTTCAATCCTGCCTGCGAAAATGGCTGACAGGGAAAACCAGCCAGCAGTATATCATGCTTTGGAATATCATCCACTTCAATTTTTGTAATATCTCCAAAAACTTCTTCACCAGGATAATTCGTTACATAGGTTTGAGCAGCATATTTATCCCATTCACTGGTAAATACGCACTCAATCTTTTCATTTGCGGCTTGTTCAAACCCTCTTCTAATGCCTCCTATACCGGCAAATAAATCAATAATTCTTATCATTTTTTCCAAAATTCTAAAATTGCTGGTATTTCTTCAAAAAAATACTCTTCGAAACTTACTATATTTTTTGCATCTCTCAGCTTATCACTATTGGCAATCCAGGAATATGCAACAATAACTATATTGTGCTTTGACATTTCTGCTGCCTTACTCGCAGGAATTTCTTCATCAACAGTTAATAAATGAATCTCCGGTATTTTAGTTCTTTCAATTTCCTCAGCTACCTCTTGCCACCGTTCCCGCAAAGAAGTTTTCATTGTGCCGATAATTGTTTTATTTCTTCTCTGATTAAATTTTTCAATACTTGGTAAAATTGAATCAACTTTTTTACCCAACCCTACATCACTAAAAATTTTTCTTCCAACCTTGTTTTGTGAATCAAACTCATAGTCCAGCAGGTTGTATAGTTTATAAATAATGGCTTCAAAGGTTTTACCGGATCTCGACCTTCTTGATTGTGTATTGCTCAGCGATAACGCATAGAGATAAGGAAAAACCCTGCCCGCATATTCTCCGCAAAGCTCTTTAATCGATTCCCTTAGCTCCTCACCACCTTTAGAAGCAATGTTTTTCTCGATCAAAACCTCCAGCAATTTTTTAGGAGTATCTAAAATTTTATGCAGATCTTTCATAACTGCTGCATTGAAATTTATCTCATCCATTAAAAACTCTTCCCAGACTTCAGTTCTAAGAGATTTAATTATCTCACTCACCACTTTGGTTTTAATAACAATTTCCTGTAAATCCGGTCGCTTTAAAAATATCTCATCAACAATTTTTTGGGATGATCTTATATATTTCCCACGTTGGGACTTTATAAATGTATCAAAAGAAAGCTTTTCTTCTTCAGGAATTTGAAATATTATGGGAATATCAGACAATAGACTTGATTTAAAAATTTTAATCAAAAATAAGGCAATTTTTATTCCCGTGAGTTAAACTAAAATCTTTTTTTAAATGATTTATCAACGTAAAAAAAATCAAATTGTATATAACTTTTTATCAACAATTTCTCTATACAAACCTTCCAGAACATCAGACTTATTTGCTCCCCTTAATTGGCATTCCCATATAACAATTGTTTTTAAACCAATTTTTTCGAGTGAAATTTTATTTTGTTCATCTCTGACTTTAGTTTTAGAAATTTTATCCTGCCACCATTCGGTTTTGGTTTTTGGCAATGTGAAATACCTGCAGTCCTGATGTCCATGCCAAAAACAACCGTGAATTTCAATAATTGTTTTATACTTGGGCAAATAAATATCGGGTTTCCCCGGCAAATTTTTAGAATGAAGCCTGTAACGCAATCCCTTTGCGTGCAGATATTTACGAACTGTCATTTCGGGCCTGGTATCTTTACCCTTTATGCGGCTCATATTATAACTCCTTACCTTTGGTACATGAACATCAGTCATTACTTATTTGGTTTTTCTTATTCCCTATAAAAATAAAGGACTTAATTGATTTTATAAACTGTTTTATTTCAGCATCTAAACTATTAATTTAAGATAGCGTGAAGACACGAATACAAAGATAATTAAGTCCCAAGGAAATCACCTAAACATAAATAAAAATCAAGGTTCTCCGCGCTCCTGTACCAGAGATAAAAAAACCAGTAATACTTTTTTAATAACACAAAAAAAGCGTAATGTGGCCGTTAAATGTGGTAAAAAATTAGGAGAGTGAATAAAAAAAATGAAATCTGGCTGCATTGCATATAAGAAGGAGCCGGACTCGTTGTCAAAATGGATCGCTAATGCTCAAATGGTTGATAATCTACCTTTCAAAAATTTTACTGAAAATCTATTAAGAGATTATGATGCTGTTAACAATGCAGTGGTTACCCATATAGTAACGGACAAGTTGAAGGCTAGGTTAATCGACTTAAGAATATCAAAAGAATGATGTATGGAAGGGCTAGCTTCCAATTATTAAGAAAAATGATTTTATCTAAGTCGATTCTTTTTCACCAAAATTGATGAAGAACCCCTTTAGCGCGGAATGGTGGGGTACTTTCGTCGGAATATCTAAACTTATCAAAAGAAAGTTTTTCCTCTTCAGGAATCCTATCAATTAATTATAATAAATTAATATTTCAGACATCTACAAACTTAGTTTTTTTAATTTAAATAAATTTTCTGCTATAAAGCTTTCAATGGTATTATCACCTTTTATTTTTGCAATTAGGAGTATATTATCAACTGTGAAAAAACATTTTCCAATCAATAGTTTAAAATTCGAATCTATCAATTCCTTTGCTTCTTCTTTAGTAATTTCTTTTTCAAAAATTTCAAATCCTAATTTAATCGCATCATTGAAAAAATCAATAAATTCTTTCCTAAAATCATTTTTTGTTTTATGTCTGAATTGAGCTGTTTTTTTTTCATTAAAAGTTGAATAAGATTTTAAAACAAAAAGAAAATTGATTTTATACTGCTGAACAAACAGCGTATCTCTATCAAATAATCTATCTTCAAAATGAAAGGATTTAATAGGAACTTCATTTTTAGGGATAAGACGGGAATCATCAAAATCATTTACATTTTCAATATAGCCATAAATGAAAAAATTAGGTGTTAAGTTATATCCTTCCGTAATTTCATCTCTATACCTTATGTTTTCTTTGTAAACTTTCCCTTCATTTAAAAAATCTATATTGAATTGAATTACATTTTTAGCATAAGTGAATTGCTTATATTTCGATAATTTTCCAGCCTCTGAATTTGATTCGTAATATTTAGAATCCCCAATATAAAAAATATTTGAAGTATCAATTAAAGATTGACCACTATACACATGGTCAATGATTTTACCATCATTATTGTACTTTAAGTCATCCAAAGAAACTTGGATTTTATCAATTTCTTTTTTTTCATCAAAATTATCAGAAAATAATTTATCAATCATATCTTCGAAAATGATATTATAATTTTTCACAGAAATGAACTCTTCTTTTTTTCTTTTTTTACTACTAGCATCTGTTTTTTCAAAATATAACTCACAAAGCGAATACATTCTTTTGAGTATATCCGAAAAATAACGATGTTTTATTTTTCTAAGCTTTGAAAGTCCTGATTTTTGCAGATTTACAAAAGCATTTCCTTTTATTAAAACATAACTAGAATCTATTTTTAAGCAGAGTTCATGCTCTTTATTAAAATGGTTTAAAATGGAAAAGAAATAAATAATTAATTCCTCCTCTTTATTTAAAATTTTCTTTTTATTCCTTATTTCAGCATAGATTGGAGCATTTGCTGCATCTAGAAAAGGAAGGGATTTTTTTACGGTTTTGCCCCAAGTTGGCTTTTTAGCTAGATTTGACTTAAATTCAATATGTTTGAATAAAATTGTATTTTTATTTTTCTTAAAAAAATTCACAAAACTCAAGAGCAAGTCTAAATACGTATATTCATTATTTCCAAGATTCGTATTCAGTTCAAAATTATGACTTGTTTCAATGATTATGTTATCGGAATATCTTCGTTTGTACTCTTTTAAACTATTATAGAAAAAAATTAAAAGTTGGCGTATCCAAATAAATTCTAATTTGTGCTTGTAGGATTCATTAGATTCAAAATCGAAAAGAACATCCTTAGAAATGCCAAATACTGTCTCATCCTTATCTTTCATAAAAACCTTTGGCAACATATAAACCAACTCGTTTTTTTCGAAAGAATGATAATAACCCACAGAGCTTATTTTACCTTCAATTCCTTTTTGAATATAGAATTTCGGGTCATCCAAAATAGTTTCTAAAACTGAGATCAGATATTTTTGTCCTTCGATTAAAATTTTCATTAACTTAATACTTCTTCTTTATCACTTACAATATTCAGAACATTATTAAAATCGTCAGTTTTTAAAATTTCTAAAACTAATTCTTTCCCTTTCGTTTCTATTGGAAAAAAATCTTCATAATGAATTCCATCTTTAAATATCGAATCAGCTTGGTCTTCATCTTTAAATACATCATTCCATAGATAAAAAATCACTTTATTTATAAACTCCTTTAAACTAATCTCATTATTTTCGGGTTTAATGAAATAGTTTCCAACACACTTATCTGAACCCAGATTTCTGTTCATTTTTATTTTATGATTTACCGCTTTAATAAAATCAATCCAAATGAAATTATGTTTTTTATCTACAGTTACAAAATAATTGGAGGATTTATTTTTCTCTGTAATATCATAACAAATTGGAATAAATTCCCAATCCCAACGGCGTTTGAATGCACTATCCATTGGGAAAAGTGATTGATCGGAAGTATTCATAGTTGCTAATATTGAAAGATTTGGAGGTAGTTTAAGTCCATTTTTTATTCCCTCGTGTTGATTGCCTAATTCCTCTACTATATGTTTTTGCAATTCATTCGAAGGCGCAACTGTATATCCTGAATTTCTATCTAATAACTGAAAAATATCCCCAAATATTTCGGCACAATTTCCTCTATTAATTTCCTCTATTACTAAATAATATTGGTTACTTAAATCGTTCCAAGCATTAATATAAATATTAGTAAACACCTGTGGAACAAATTTATATTTAATTTCATCTTTAACTAAAAATTCATCCTTGTGATTCGTATATTCGACAATCTCTGAAATAGGCTTATATCCACCTACAAAACAGGCATTATCATATTCAGGATGAAAAGTTATTCTTTCAAAGAATTTAAAATCTAAGGAGCTTAGCCTTTCAGTTATTTTATATGATTTTCCCGTTCCGGGTGAACCATAATAGATTTCGTTTTTTGCTATTTTTAAAGGTGACTTATTTATAGTCTTTTTAATCAATTGATACATATTACCAACTTTAATAATTTGCAAAGTATTACCCGAAACAAAAGCTAAATAGTTATTAAAACTTTCAAGTTGCAAACCTCTTTTATCAAAATTCCACTGAGTTGTAAAATACGAAAATTCATTATTCAAAATTGAAATTGGCTCTTCAAAATATCTTTTTGTTATGCTTGATTTTAAATTTTCTAAATTCTGCGATTCATCAAAAAGTGCTATAATATTTTCAAATCCAAAAAAATGAGGTATAGTTAAACCACGATAAACTCTACCTTCAATTGCACTTGGTTTTATTACATGACCTCGAATAACATTTTCTTCTCCAAATGTTTCTAATATATATTTAAAAGATTTGAATACTAAATTTCTTAAATTGTTCTCCTCAATTAAAGGTTCTTCGACTAAAGGTTCTTCGATTAAAGGTTCGATTAAAGCAGGTTGAAGAACACCTTGATTTAAATAGGATTGATAATCTTTCTGTAAAAGAGTATTCATCTCTGGATGTTGACTTAATAAGTAAGCTAAATCTGCAATATATGATTGTGAATTATGTATTACACCTGCCAGACTTAAAACAGCTGATACAAAATAATCAGCTCTGTCTATAGTTTTACTTCCAAACCACCAATCATAGTCAGTCAAGAATTTTCTAAATTTTGCTGCATCCTCCACATTACTAAATTTTTCAACTATTAAAATTTCAGTACTTTCATCAATTAGTTTATTATTTCTAATTGAACCAATGGTATTTTTATCAATTCGCAGTTCATCTGCTATTGACTTATAATTCCTTATTTCTGTAACATATTCCGTAAAAAAGGAACCTAGTACAAACCATTGATTAGGTACAATAATTAATAAGTCCTTTTTTGTCGTAACAACTGAAGTATAATCATAAAACTTAATATTATCTTTTAGACGTAACTCTACAAATTTCAGTTTAAACTCTTTGGAAAAAACAAATTCATTTTTATCGTAATTATCGCTTCTTTTTTTTGCTTCTAATGCTAACTTATTTAGATCTCCTAACATATTATAATAGTTATTTTATATTTCGTTGTATTTAACCCAAAATATTTACTTCCCGAAACAACTTCAAAAAGAATTAGATTTTGGAATTTTAGGGTTTGGATGGTCATAATCCCTTAATAAATTCTTCAATAGACATTACATTTTCACTACCAAACCAACTTCTTACTCTATCTAGTGCTATTCCATTCATTTCTGAAAGAGCCAATACCACTAAGTTTTCTTTTGCCCTAGAACATTCAACATAAAATAAATTTCTGGTTTTTAACTTTCTTCTTTCATTATCATCTGAATCATTAAAAAACTTCTCAAAATTATATTCTTGTTTCCATTCAGTATCGTCAATGATTGTTAGTACATTTCTATATTCTTCTCCTTTAGTTCCGTGTTTAGTTGAAAATACTGTATGATTTTGAGAATGTTCAAAAAAATTGATGATTTCTGAATAAGGTAAATTCATAAAGGAATCAAATAAAAATTTATCAGCTACAATTCTATCTTTATCTTTTCCTTCATCCATCTCAGTTGTATCTGTCTCTATTCTTTTTAAAAACTTATTTAAGTTATCTTGCTTATTTAAAATTTCTTTTTCATCCAAAAAATCATACACCTCTCTAATAGTTTTAGTTTTTCTTATTGATTCTAGTTCATTTAATAAATCTGCTATATACTTTTTATGTCTGTGCTCCAAATATTTACCATTTATTAGATTACTGTATTTTTTGAGAAATCTTAAAACTTCGTTGTAATTTTTTACTTTCCAAAAATTAATTAAATGCTCGACACCTATTTCTCGTTCTTGAGATGTTTTTTTATCTCTATATCCAACAAAATGTTTTATCAGTACATTATTTCTATCTAATAATTGCTCCTTGGTACTTAAACCATATTTTCTATTAAAAATAAAATAAAGATTTCCAAAACCAGCTCTTTTTGCAACTCTACTATTTGCAATAACAAGTATTTTATCTTTACTTTTTTGAAAAAAATCCCAACCTATAGTTGTTAATTTAGATTTTACATTATCATAATTTATGTTCTTTTGAGGTTCAATTCTGGTTTCATAATCTGTAACCGTTTCATCATATACCAACTCCCCTTTTTTATTAAAAACTTGATTTCCATTTTTAATCTTTGGTATTCGTGGTGGATAATACTCACAATAAACAAATTTTACATTTCCTTGTAAATCTGTTTGTTCCTTTTGTTCAATATTAGTTCTAAAATAATTCAATAATCTCACTACTTCTTTTGAAGAACGATAATTTTCTTCTTTTTTAACTAATTGAATTTTTTTATTTTCTTCATCTTGATAATATTTCTCTAAATTACCAACACCCGATTCATAAATATTTTGATGCGAATCTCCATAAAAACCTAAAACTATTTTATTTTTATTTCTTTCCAATAAATAATCAATCAATGACACAATAGTTTCTTCTGCTGTATCTTGATATTCATCTACTAAAATAAACGGATATTTTTGAGATAGAATAGTAGTAAGGACCAAATTACTCTCAAACATTAATTTAGATAAAACAACTACATCATCATGGTGTAATATACCTTTTTCAAAATCTCGAAATGCAGTATCCTCATAATTTACCTTATAAATATTTATAATTCTATCAGAAAGATTCAAAATATATTTTGTGTCCTTTTTTCCTTTACAAAAATCCTCATCTAAACGAATTTCATTTAATTTACATAATTCAATTTTTAATTGCTTTTGAAAAGACTTTATACAGTCCCATAAAAATTCGTGTATAGTTGAAACCAAAACTAACGGATTATTCTCTAATCGTTCTATAATTTCATTCTTTGCGACATTTGTATAAGTTATACAGATAATTTTTTGATGATTATACTGAATATCTTCTCCTTTAGTACTAATTAAATAATTCAGCGTTTGTATAAGTGCATAAGTTTTACCTGAGCCTGCTCCGGCTTCTAAAACAAAACTTTTCTTATCTTCTATATGTTGTACTATTTGTTCAAATGCTGTCATTTTATTCATCTTTAGCTAACCATTCTAAACCCTCTCTAATATACAGAGGGACTTCCCAATCTAATTCTTCACTTTTAAAAGTCATTAAATCAAATGTAAATTGAGATTTTTCATCTGAATTTGGAGATAATGTATAAACATCAATATTGTCCACTAAATTTTCATTTTTGAACAATTCAAATTTTGACTTAACTTCAATTTCTAATTCTTTATCATTTAACTCTTTAAATTTATTTCTAAAAAAATCTAAATTTTTATTTATTATAGCTTCTTCTAAACTTCTAGCTACATGTATATTCTCTTCACATTCAGAAATTTGATAACTAATTCGGATAAAATTACCATCAAATTTTTCTTCAGGTTTTGCCAAACTTAAATCATTAATTAAAGTCTTTTTAGGTATCCAATTTTTCAATGTTGCATTTGAAGTGACAGAATTTATAGTATTTGTTGCACATGCTTTTCTACTATTAACTGGATCAACCGAATCAATATCAGTAATCACTAGTGTTTTTACTTTAATAAACTTCAGTAAATCTTTGAATTTATGAGTATATGCTCCACCTACTTCAAGAATAGAAATATAATTGTTATTCAAGCTTGCTGCAACTTTATTAATCATAAGAGGCAACAGCATCTTTTCAGTAATTCCTTCTACCATTATGACTTTGTCAGCAAAGAAAATATCACATTTATGAAGATTAAGATATTGTTTTAAAAAACGAAAAGTTTCTTTATCATTTTCCTTATGTTTAAAATTATTAAAATCATTAACTTCTATACCCTTCTCTATTTTATTGAAATAACGTATTCTATCAAATCCTTTATTTAAGTCAATGCCTGCTTCTGCGATGATATGCGATGAATGCGTGGTGATTATTAATTGAATATTAATACCGTTCCTTCTTGCCTCATTTATTTTCTTGGTAATTTGTTTAATGAACACTTGCTGCATTTGTGGATGCATATGCGCTTCTGGCTCCTCAATCAAAATCGTTAAAAACTCTGACTTTTTTTCGACGCTTGAATTTTTAAATCGTTCAATGAAACTAGTTAATTCTAAAATCATAAAAATCAGATTACTATATCCTAATCCATTGTAACTCTCTGGTAAATTAATTCCATCTTGTCTATAATAGTATTTTATATTATTCTTAATTACAGATTCAGAATTAAATTCAGAGTCAATTTCGATTTGAGGAATCGCTATTGTAGTTGAAGCTCCGAAATTGTTTAAATCTACAATAACATCTTTAAGAACATTTTCGTAATCTAACTTTAAATCTTTTGATACTCCTAATAAAGTTTCCTCAAGTTTTTTAACATCTTCTTTTGTCTTATCTCTTTCACGATAATAATGAGAAAATCCAGTAGCTAATGTTTTATTTTTATCAGCTTTAGTATCATCCAATGTTCTAGAAGCTTTAATATCTTCAAATGAAACAATTTTCTCAATTTTTGATTTAAAATTGAAATCTATTTCTTTTTTAAAATTTGAATCTTTATCGACAGCAAAACATTTAATTTGATAAAAAGTTTTTAAGTTATCTTTTAACCAATGTATTAAGCTTACTTCTTCCTTTTCTCTTTTCATAAATGAAGAAAATAAACCTAAAGAATTATTTGATTCATAGCTGATCAAAATAGTAGCATCATTTCTATTTTCATCTAAATCAGTTACAAATTCACTCAAATTAATAAGCGAATCTTCTTGAATGTCATATTCAACTTCAATAAACAATTGGACTTTCGGCATTTGATTTTGAATTATTCTTTCAAAAATCTCTTTACGTGCTTCAGAAATTGAGTTAAAATCAAGTTTATTAATTTTATCAATAAAATGCATCAAACGATTATATATCGAATAAGTACTTTGAGAAAAATCTTCAAAAGAAATTTCTTGTGCCTTCACAAAAATATTTATCGCTTCAAATAATGAGGTTTTACCAGTATTATTCTTTCCAACAATAAGTGTAATATCATCTTCAATATTTAAAACTACATTATCAAGTAGTCTAAAATTTTTAACTCTTAATTGTTTTATCCTCATAGTTTTTATTTTATAATTTCTTCCCTTAAAAACAAATCCAACTCCTCATTCATCTTCTTCCCACTTCCCAACGTATTCGAATTATCCTGATTAAACTTCACTGTTTCTAATAAAAAATCAGTTATTAAAGCTTTTTTCGTCTTGGTTGGCTTTTATATTTTGTAATTCTATTATTTTCTCTTGTATGTTTTGGGTGGTTGACCCTATAGGTGTAGACTGCACTCAAAATCTGGATGACTTTATACCAAATTGTAGGTTTTTTACTGTACCATACCAAACATACAAAATAGTTTTAATTATGTATTAGTGTTTACCATAATACAACGAAAAATAGTATGCATAAAAAAAGATGCTTGTGGCATCTTTTCTCCTATCTCTATATTAATTATTTATTTTTGTGTCTTTCCTTCCAACTAGCATTATAATGATAATTTTTCCTGAACTCATAAACTGTACCTGTAATATAGCACTACTGGAACAAGTATTATCAATATTACTATTTCATTCCATAATATATTCTTTTATGATTTATTTTTTATTCTTCTTTTATCATATTCCAATATTTCTTTTTCTGATAAGGGTGTAATAGATAATTTTTTAAATCTTTCAATCACATCTCCTTGCTGATATTCCTCTTTTTTTATCTCCCCTTTATCAAATAAATTAATTTTTATTTTAACCAAATCATTTGAAAAAGGTTTTGAGGGAAATAAATCCACATAAGACTCTAATTCTAATGCTATCGCGATCCTAGATAACATTCTAATATTATACTTTGCCGGTTGCTTTGGATTTTCTATATTTCCAATATATCCTTCTGACACCCCTAATTTATGGGCTAACATCACTTGAGATAAGTTAGACTTCAATCTTAATTCCCTAACTCTCTCAATTAAATAAAAATCTAATTCTGATATAATAATTTCTATAATCATCTGCTTAGTTTGAGTGAGGAATTAAAGGATTAATAAAATATTTCACACATACATATAGATATGTGAAATAAAATCAATATATTTGTTTTGAATTACTATTTACGAATAGTAATTTTGCGTTTCTTCATTTAAAAATATTTGAAGCATTCGCTTTGAATCTCGGACAGAAAACTGGCGTTTTAAAACCACGAGATGATAAGTACGATGCTCACGTCCCATGGCGTGGGCTCACTTATTGTGGTTGGTGCCGCCAGTACCTCTGTTCGATAAGCTGAGTTCCATGCCTTTTTTCATTCCCCTGGCACAATTCTCCGTTTTACATTCTTAGCACCACTTCATCCTTTTTCATAGTCTCGCAGCAGTTCAACCCGCTAAAACCCGAATGCCTATAAGTAAAATGCAACAACGCACCTAAAACACCATACGCTTAGCGTCAACAGTGGTTCCAAGCAGTAAACTGCATCAATCACCATCAGGAAAAAAGCATTTTCTTAACTGGTAGTAAACACTTATGCCTAATCCCAGCTAAAAACGATGTCTGAAAACTTTAAAAAAACTGCTTATGATTGTATAAACTATTACTCACTATAAAACACCTGCACCGAAAGGTTCTTTGAACACCTAGGTTAATTTAATTTGAATTTATTAATAAAAGGTGCAGGTTATTTAGTACTACCTAAACAACCATAAACTAACCGTAAAACCCCACGCCTATGACAAAATAAAGACTCAACGCCCTTCGCGGCAAACACAAAAAAGGCCCTCTACTTCGTCGGGAAAACAAGTTTAGAGGACCATCGCTAACAAAACTAATGTTTCATTTAACTATTCCAATATTATGAAAAATTTTTCATTTTACAAGGGTGGTTCGGCTTTTTGGTACCTGATTCTTTTTGGGTTATCACTATCCTACACCCCAGCTTCGGCAAAAAACGTTCTGAGGCAACTACAGTCCCTACCCCAGCAAAACCAAATCAGCGGCATCATCACCGATGGTACGAGCGCCTTACCCGGGGTCACCATTTCTATAAAAGGTCACCAAAAAACGGTAATCTCAGACTTTGATGGAAAATATTCTATAACAGCATCTCCCAGCGACATGCTTATTTTTACCTATATAGGCTTTGTGACCGTTACAATCCCTGTTGAGGGTCACTCCGTACTAAATATTCAGATGCAGGAAGACGCGACGGCACTGCAGGAAGTTCGCGTCAATGCGGGCTACTATTCCGTAAAAGAAAGCGAACGCACCGGAAGCATTGCTAAAATCACCTCTGCGGCCATCGAAAAACAGCCGGTCACCAATATGTTGGCCGCCATGCAGGGACGGATGACGGGAGTTAATATTACCCAAACCACAGGAACGCCCGGAGGCGGCTTCGAGATACAGATCCGGGGACAGAACAGTTTGCGTGCAGAGGGCAATGCGCCCCTGTATATCATTGATGGCGTGCCGTATTCTTCGGAGCCTATCGGCAATGGGATTACGTCAACGATCATGGCGGCACCAACCAGCCCGCTCAACAATATCAATCCGGGGGACATCGAGAGCATAGAGGTGCTGAAAGATGCCGATGCCACCGCTATTTATGGATCGCGGGGTGCCAACGGTGTGGTGCTGGTCACCACCAAAAAAGGAAAGCAGGGAAAAACCCGGTTTGCTGCCACAGTCTCGCAAGGGACAGGACACGTTACCCGGTTTATGGACATGATGCACACCCAACAGTATCTTGAAATGCGCGCCGAAGCCTTCGCCAATGACGGGATATCCGAATATCCCGAAAATGCCTACGACATCAACGGGACCTGGGATTCCAATCGCTATACCAACTGGCAGGAAAAATTGCTGGGAGGGACAGCGAGCATCACCAGCCTGCAGGCATCGGCCTCGGGTGGTTCTGCCCAAACGCAGTTTTTGATCAGCAGTAATTACGGTAGAGAAACTACGGTATTTCCGGGGGATTTTGCCTATGTCAAAGCCAATGTACATCTGAACCTGCAACACCTGTCCGAAAACGAGCGCTTTAAAATCAGTTTTTCAGCCGGGTATACGATGCAGGATAACGACCAGCCTTCTACCGATCTGACTGCCGAAGCCTGGTTACTGCCTCCCAATGCACCGGCATTGTATGATGAATTGGGTAACCTGAATTGGGAAAACAATACCTTTGAAAACCCGTTGCGGAATCTCAGCGGACTATCCAAAGCCAATACCGGTGACCTGGTTGCCAACACCACCCTTGTCTATCAATTGTCTAAAGGCCTTGAAATCAAATCCAGCTTTGGGTTTACGGATCTGAACCACAACGAAAGCAGTACCTTCCCCTCGACCATTTACAACCCCGCCTTCGGTTTGGACAGTGAATCTTCCAGTATCTTTTATAATACCACGGCGCGCCAATCCTGGATCATAGAGCCGCAATTGAACTGGAAACAGCAATTTGGAATATTTAAAACCGAATTGCTGCTGGGCAGCACGCTGCAAAGGCAAAACAACAAACTGCTGGCCATGGGTGGTTTTGGTTTTACCAGCAACAGTATGATTTACAACCCGGCGGCAGCCACCGATCTGATGGTGATGCGCTACGACGAGTCGGTGTACAAATACCAATCCTTTTTTGGGCGGGCCAATTTCAACCTGCGCGAGAAATGGTTTATCAACTTGACCGGAAGACGCGATGGCTCGAGCCGTTTTGGACCCGGCAATCGTTTTGCCTGGTTTGCGGCCGTTGGAACGGCCTGGCTGTTTTCAAATGAAAACTTTTTCAGGGAGCGTGCCCCGTGGATCAGTTTTGGAAAACTCCGTGCCAGTTACGGTATCACGGGTAATGACCAGATTGGAAACTATCAGTTTCTCAACACCTATACCCCGGCTGCTGCAACCTATCAGGGAATCATCGGGCTGCAGCCCTCGCGGCTGTACAATGCTGATTTTGGATGGGAAACCAATAGGAAACTTGAGGTGGCCATAGAAACAGGATTTTTTAAAGACCGCTTATTCCTGACCGCAGCGGGGTACCGAAACCGCTCTTCCGACCAGTTGGTCGGCATCCCTTTACCGGGAACCACAGGATTCAGTTCGTTGCAGTCCAATTTGGATGCAACGGTGCAGAACAGTGGCCTGGAATTCACCTTGCGCACGGTGAACCTGCAGCGTCAGGATTTTAACTGGACCAGCAGTCTGAACCTTAGCATCGCCCGAAACAAACTGCTCTCGTTCCCCAATCTTGAAAGCTCCACTTACAGCAACCGCTATGTAATCGGACAGCCGTTAAATATTGTCAAGGTCTTTCACTATACAGGATTGGACCCTGATACCGGGATTTATACGTTTGAAGATATGAACCACGATGGCGCGATTAATGCCCCTGAGGACAAGCAATTCATCAAAGACCTTAACCCGCCTTATTTTGGCGGACTGCTCAACCAGCTCAAATACAAGGGGTGGCAGCTGGACTTCCTGTTTCAGTTTGTAAAACAACAGAACTACAATACCGCTGCCATGCTGGCCTTGCCCGGTACCATGGCCAATCAGGCCACTATTACCGGGAATCACTGGCAGCACACCGGCGATACAGGCCTGGCACAGCTGTATAGCAGCGGTGCCAATGGGGCTGCAGAAACTGCCTTGTACCAATTTGTAGCGAGTGATGCGGTCATCACCGATGCCTCTTTTGTACGGCTGAAAAATGTGGCCCTTAGTTATGATTTCCCGGCGCAATGGCTTGGCGGCATGCATTGCCGTGGCACGATTGAAGCGCAGAATGTGCTCACCATTACCCCATTCAAAGGACCCGATCCGGAGTTTAGGGCTACCGGGTTCCTGCCACCCTTACGGGTGATTACCGCAGGATTACAATTCAGTTTCTAATTTTTTAAACCGATCAAGATGAAATCAAAACATTTTTACAACCTGTATTTGTGTGGTAATAAAGGGATTTACCTCATGGTGATCCGAATTGCCATAGCCGGTATCTCTCTTTGGCTTTCTGGCTGCGACAGCTTTTCTGAAACGGACATGCCTGTTTCAGAGCTCAATGCCTCAGAAGTTTTTGAGCAAAAGAATACCGCCACTGCTGCAATGACCGATATCTATGCTCAGATCCGTGACAACGGACTGTTGACCGGCAAAACAACCGGTATGAGCCGCGAGCTGGGACTATATGCGGACGAGCTAACGTGGTATGGGAGCAACGCACTGCCTTCGGTACATTTTTACAACAATACCCTGCTGCCCTCAATGCAGGGTATATCAAGCTGGTGGAACAGCAGCTACACTCCCATTTATGCTGCCAATGCAGTGCTGGAAGGTGTACAAGGCTCGAAGGGCTTGCTAAAAAAAGACAAGGACCAGCTCACCGGAGAGGCTTTATTGGTAAGGGGGCTTTTACATTTTTATCTGCTGCAGCTCTGGGGTGCTATTCCTTATGTCACCACTACGGATTACCACCAGAACACCACCGTGGGGCGCATGACCGCTGACGGGGTTTATGCCCATATTATTGAAGACCTAACCACTGCCGAAACACTCTTGCCTGCCGACTATGAAACAGAGGGGCGGGTGCGTCCCAATTCCTTTGTTGCCACAGCGCTACTGGCCAGAGTCTATTTGTACCACGGGCAATGGGCCGAAGCGGCTAACAGCGCTTCAGCGGTATTGAACAATACCGAAGTGTATGTGTGGCCGAACACTATAGATGGCGTTTTTCTCAAAGGGAGCACCGAAACAATCTGGCAGCTGTTCCCCCGCACCGCCACCCGAAATACCGATGAAGGCGCCACGTTTATCTTTAGCTCGGGACCACCGCCACTGGTGGCCCTTAGTACTGGTCTTATGAGCGCTTTTGAAAGTGGCGATCTGAGAAAAAGCAAGTGGATCAGGGCCATCAGCAAGGGTACTGCCACTTGGTACCATGCCTATAAATACAAGCGTTCGGCTACCAGTACCCCTTCACAGGAGTATCCCATTGTATTGCGCCTGGCAGAACAATACCTGATACGGGCCGAAGCTAGGGCACAACAGGGCGATCTGATCGGGGCTAAAGAAGATTTAAATAAAATCAGAAACAGGGCCGGTCTTGGTGATACTGCTGCCGTGACCAAAACCGATATTTTGGCAGCGGTGCTGCGCGAGTGCCGCATTGAATTTTTTACCGAGTACGGACACCGTTTTTTTGATCTGAAAAGATCCGGACAGCTCGATGCAGCGCTTTCGGGAGTGAAGCCCGACTGGAATACTACCGATAGCTTTTTACCGATTCCGGAAACAGAACTCAATCTGAATCCCAATCTCAAACCACAAAACCCAGGATACTAATGAAAACATTTTTAAATTGTACAGCAAAGACAGGTATAAGGCGTTTATACCCAAAAGCGATGGTGCTTTTGATTTTTTTTGAACTGGTCACCTTTTCCGTATCGGGGCAGGTTGCAAACAAGAAACAACTCACCGCCAGGGACTATCACTTATGGAGCCATCTGGATCTTTCCGGTATCGCGCCAAAGGGGGACTATTTGAGCTACCAGCTAAGATATGAGGACAGCGATACGGTATTTGTAAAAAGTATTGTCGGGGATAAAATCTACCGCTACCCCAAAGGATCTAACGGGCAATTTTACAACCAGGAGTACTTTGTCTGCCAGGAGCCGGAACAAACGCTCTGTCTGACCCATCTTACCTCAGGGAAACAACAACGGATTACTGACGCCATCAGTTATGAAATCGCAGGTCCCCTGCTACTGGTTTTAAGAAAGCAAAAGGGAGAATCAAAAGTACTGTACTGCTATAGCACCAATGGAGCCATTAAAAAAATAGCAGCAAATGTGCAAGCCTATAAAGTCAGCCCTGACGGTAAATACGTAGCCTATCTTACGGCTTCCCCTACTGCCTATACAGCGGGAGTGGCCTTGCTTAGTACTATAAAAGAGGGTAGAGCTGCAGGTACAGGTATAGATACAGCTACAACTATTGCAACGAATACTGCTGGTTCCTACCAGCAGCTGAAATGGTCAAATAACTCAAAACAGTTGGCTTTTTTACAAAAGGAAGAACATAATTGTCGTCTTCATTACTATAGCATTCCCGAGAATAAACGATTCGAATTTGTGCCCTCGGAATATAACTTTCCCCAGGGAATGGCAATTATTTCG
Source organism: Flavobacterium kochi (assembly GCF_048286715.1). Lineage (NCBI taxonomy): Bacteria > Pseudomonadati > Bacteroidota > Flavobacteriia > Flavobacteriales > Flavobacteriaceae > Flavobacterium > Flavobacterium kochi. The sequence continues at coordinate 194,055 of NZ_JBLVPW010000002.1, read as the reverse complement.
TCTTCCCTTCAGCTATCACAAGACGGACAACGGGTGTTTTTTAAAATGCAACAGCAGGCTGTGGCAAAAACAGATGAAAATGCCGTTCAGGTATGGAATGCCGCTGACAAGTGGTTGTATCCGGCAGAAAAGGCTATTGACGGCTGGAGCAAATTTGCTAAGATGACGGTCTGGGAACCTACAAACCACTATTTTTTACCACTTACCGATAACGATCAGCCCCAAGGGATGCTGACGGTCAATGAGCAATATATCATTACCTACAACAAACAGGATTTTGAGCCCCAGTTCAAATACCAGCCGGACCGTAATCTGTACATCACGGATATTAAGACAGGAGTCAGGAAACTAATGCTTGAAGGCCAAAGCGGACTACCAAACCATCTGGTATTCTCTCCAAAAGGCAATTATATTTGTTATTTCAAAAAAGGCAAATGGTATAATTATGATATTGCCCGGGACCTGCACTTTGACCTGACTCCAATGCTCAACGTGCCTTTGGCCAATATCTATCATGACATGCCCGATGAAGCGGAAACCTATAGAAACCCCGGCTGGACAACTGATGAAAAATCGATACTGCTTTATGACCAATATGATCTTTGGCAAGTCACTCCCGATGGTTCAAAGGCTGCTCGGCTTACCGACGGACGCGAAAAAGGAATCGTTTTCAGGCTGGTGCCTTTAAAACCGGAACAGCGTGCTGTCAGTACAGGGGGAGATCATGTTGTTGCCGGTCTGTTTGATCTTTCCAAAACGGTGCTTTTATCAGCTACAGCGGACGACTATAGCGCTTCAGGATATTATTTTTGGAAAAATGGCTCCGTAGCTAAGGCATTGACCTATGGTAATAAAAAAGTGGATGGACTGCTCAAAGCCGCAGCTGGTGAAACATTGGTATGGACAGAACAAAGCTTTGAAAGTCCGCTGCAGATTTGTGTCAAAAAAGAAAAGGAAAAAGTGGTGCCTCTGGTACAGAGCAATGGGCAACAGCAGTACTATTTTTGGGGAAAATCGAGTTTGATTTCCTATACCAATTCCATCGGAAAACCCCTCAAAGGAACTTTGTTTTATCCGGCAGACTATCAACCGGGAACCCGATACCCTATGATCGTGCACGTATATCAAAGACAGACACCTTACTTTAATGAATACTGGAGACCTTCCTTGTATAATACAGACGGTTTTAATGTGAGCAATTTAACTACTAAAGGCTATTTTGTTTTGATGCCTGATATAGCTTTCGAAATTGGGAAAGTGGGCTTCTCTGCTGTTGATTGTGTAACTGCTGCAGTAAAGACCGTAGTGGATATGGGAGTGGTTGACGAAAAAAAAATCGGGATTATAGGACATTCTTTTGGAGGATTTGAAACCGATTTTATCATCACCCAAACCAATATATTTGCAGCTGCTGTTGCGGGAGCGGCAATAACAGATAATGTCAGCAATTATTTGTCTATAGCACGAAATACAAATCATCCCAATTATTTCAGGATCGAGAGTTTTCAATCACGGATGGGGAAATCACTTTTTGAAGATCCAAAAAGATACCTTGATAATTCCCCCATATTACAGGCAGCCAATATTACAACGCCTTTACTTTCCTGGACCGGGTTAAGGGACCTGCACATTGATACAACACAAACCTTTGAGTTTTATTTTGCGTTGCGCAGGTTGGGTAAAAAACACATTATGCTGGCGTATCCGGATGAGGAGCATGCAATGGAAAAAAAAGAACATGATGCCGATCTTACCCAGCGCACCCAGCTGTGGTTTGATCATTACCTAAAAGGACAGCCATCGGCACAATGGATGGAAAAGATATAATACCGGTTATTTTAAATGACAATGCAGTCCTTATGGGACTGCATTGCTTTTTTGTGGTTATCAATTAATTACTGAGCCGGTTTGTATAGTGGGATAACACACTGGTCGTTGGCATTTTTATCCCAAAGACGCGGGTTGGTGGCTACCTGACCCACTCTGCAAAAAGTGACTCCACTGGTGGCACAATCGTTGGACTGCTCACAAGGTTCCTCAGCACCGATGTGCTGGATGTAACCCGTAACAAGAACAGCAGCTTTTTTACTGCTGGCGGATGCATTCGTGTTGAATGCTGTTGCGATAGCAAATACTACCACTAACATTGGCAAAATAAATTGCGGGATTTTAGTTTTCATAATATTAAAATTTAAAGTTTTGACCTACTCTGTTTACAGGTTTTCAGTCGTTCCCCTGATATATCGGGCCCGATATATTTCATATTCAAAACAGAAATTTCATTTTCTTAAGATTATACTGTTTACTTGTTATTTCCCTTGGTCATAAAAAGCCGTTATTTCTTTACTTAATACAGAACGGGTTAAGTAGTCACCTGTCAAAGTGTATATTGTATTGCCAACAACCTTAAAGCTTTTCATTTTTTGTTTATTGATATGGTAGAGATAAAAACTCAAAAGATAGTTGCCTGAGTTGAGATTATAGATGTCAACTATAGTAGCATGTTTTAGCATCGAATCATCTTCATATTTTCCAATACGGTCAGAATTAACAAACAATAAATTTTTATATACTGCGACGGTCCTGTTTATCAGCAGCGCAGGAGCGGAAAGTTTGCTTTCACCTCCACGTAGATTAGCGATTTTGAGCTGTGCTTTGCTGACAGTATCTATGGTATTCCCCGTGTGTTTCAATACTAATTTGGTATCAGCGGTAACAAATTGATTGCGGTAATAATAAATATAATGCAACCATTTTCGCTGCGAATTGTAAAGTAACATACCATCGGTATCAAAAATTCCATCAAGCTGTTTCTGCAATAAGTCCGGATTGGTAGTGGTAGCTGTAAGGGTTCCTAATTTAAAAAGTCCAATCCTGTTTTCTCCTGTTTTTGGATCGGAACCTCGAAAGGCCAATGTTACGCTGTCAATAGGTTCCATAAGGGAAAAATGCATTATTTTGCCTTTCTGTAATAGCGCTTTCCAATCTTTTGTGCTTCCCTTATAAAAACAGGGAACAGTACCATCAGATACGTAAAAATATGGTGGAGTTATCCTTACCTGCACGGAATGGAAGGGAAGTTTGACCCGGTCTAATTTGATTTGTTTCCGCGCTGCCCCAGCAAGTGAAGTATCAACAGCCAGTATATGTAATGGTGCGGTACTATTGCCTAAATAAATCTTTCCATCGGCGATGCCTGCAAAATAATAAGAATTATAGTGAAGATCGAATTGAGACACCTCCTTTTGCACATGGATAGGAAATCGGCGTACAAAGGGGTTACGCTGATGAATCATGTCTTCCGACAACAAAAACAACGAGGCAACGATACCAATGCTGCAAAATAAGCATAATGAAAAAATATTGGCCAGAGCTGCGGGCTTTAAAATTCGGCGTTCCTCAGACACGCCATGCAGGATTAGTATCAGTATACCCGATGCCGCCAATAGTACAAACACAATATTAAACACCAAATGTTCAGTCCAACCCAATTTCTCAAGAATCCCACCGCAGGAACAAGGAATAAAGGAACTGAAATTTAAAATGATAATGATATAGGTGGTAAACATAACCATCAGGCTGAAAGCAGCAAAAAGTCCAACTAACCGGTGTCTTGGAAATAGCAGCACAATGGCTATCAAAATTTCTATAATCGGAACACCCCAAGAAGCCCATCCTGCAAAAGCACTCAATAAAGGCGACTGTCCCAACTGCACCTGAAAGTTTTCAAAATCCAAAAATTTACTCACTGCTGCATAAACGAATAACATTATATAAAGCAAGCAAATGCCTTTCACAATTATTTCCCTAAAATTTACTTTTGATTTCATGTTAGTTGAAGTTTTAATGTATAATAAACACTGAAATTATCACTGGTAATAACCTATTCCTCATTGAAACTACCAATTAGGTATTACCAGGAGATTTGTATAAAATTTATTATTTCATCATTTCCGACGGCAGTAAAATAAATGGTCTTTAACTGCCTGAATTAATAGGAAATGGAGGAAACAGATACAAATTTACTCTTGATAAAGCCAAAACAGCATATCAAAAATTTACTTAAAATTGACAAAACCATACTATTTTGGGTAAAATGACGTGTTAGCTACCTATTCAATATATCGCGGAATTGGAGTGGACCAAATAGAAAGATTTTCCGATCCTAGTCAAAATACGGGGAGGATTGGTCAGGTTAATAACCTTTTATACATTCGTAGAGAATAGCTGAAATAAGAACCTGATAAAATGACTGTTATGAATTTCACAAACCATACAATAACACTAGTACAAGCTAAGACAATCGATATGATTAGCTATTTGTCTGTTTTAGGTTTTAAGCCTTCTAAAATCAGAGGGGAGGATTTCTGGTTCTTCTCCCCTTTCAGGGATGAAAGAACTCCCTCTTTCAAAGTCAACCAAAAACTTAATTGTTGGTACGACCATGGAATCGGAAAAGGCGGTACGCTAATTGATTTTGGACTGCACTATTACAACTGCACACTCGACGAATTACTACAAAATTTAACTGGGAATTTTTCACTTCAACAGCCAACAATTCAGCAAGTTGATAACATTGGTAAACAGGAGACTAAAATTAAAATTCTGAAATCCATTCCACTTACCTCCCCATCCCTTTTGCGTTATCTCGGACAGAGAAGAATTCCTATTGAAATTGCGCAACACTATTGCTGTGAACTTCGGTATACTTTAAATAAAAACACCTACTACGGAATTGGCTTTAAAAATGATTTGGGAGGCTTTGAAATTCGTACCCCCTATTTCAAAACAAGCAGTTCTCCTAAGGGTATTACCTCCTTTGATAATAGCAGTAATGAAGTTATCGTTTTTGAGGGTTTTATAGACTTTCTTTCCTTCAAAGCCATGAACAAAAACCTTCCTGAAAACAGTCAGGATTTTGTTATTCTAAATTCTGTTTCTTTCTTCAAAAAAGCCCGTCCTTTTATGGAAAATCATCAATCAATCCGACTTTATCTTGATCGGGATGAAACGGGACTAAGTTATACCAGGCGCGCACTTTCTTTGAGTACTAAATATAGCGATGAAAGCAAACTATATTCAAACTATAAAGACCTAAATGATTGGGCGATGAATTTCGGCAAATTAAGAAAAAGACATCTAAGCAAAAAATAAGTTAATACCCATTTCCTCAACGCTATGATTACAAAGAATCTTAAACTATAGAAAGATATAAAATTCAGATAAACATTAAAGTAACAAAAAGAGGGTTAAGTTCCTTCAATCATCAACTCTCTGGTTTATCGCAATCCAGTCACCAGGAACTCGGGCAGTGACACTGAAAAAAGAATTTAAAATCAATGAAAATTATAGATGATGAAAAAAGAAAATTCAAACAGACCACGTATGATCGGGCTGCGACTTACGCCCGAAGAATATGCAAAAATTGAACCTAAATGCAAAGCCAGCACTTGCCGAAACCTAACCGAATATGCCCGAAAAAAAGTCTTAGACAAGCCCATTACCACCAATTACAGAAATCAGTCATTAGATGATTTTATGGAGGAAACGATAGCGCTTCGCAATGAGCTTATTGCTATCGGGAATAACCTTACTCTGCTTATAACAAAATTACATACCATCCAACATCATCCCGAATTCAGGGACTGGATTATACGCTACGAACTGGAGAAAACAATTCTTTTCAACAAGGTGGAAGAGATCGAAAAACACTTCCAAAAAATCACGAACCAATGGTTACAATCCTAAATATAGGCCGCTCGATCCATCGCATTTTAAACTACAATGAGAACAAAGTGAAAACGGGTGCTGCGGCCTGCATCGGTGCAGGAAACTATTCTGTCCATGTCGACAAAATGAACGATATCATAAAGCTAGACCGCTTTATAAAGCGAATTGCATTAAACGACAACGCAAAGTGCAACAGTGTCCATATCTCTCTAAATTTTGCCCCATCAGAAAACCATTCCAAAGAAAAACTAATGGCCATTGCGGATAGCTATATGGAGAAAATAGGTTTCGGAAAACAGCCTTATTTAGTGTACCAACATTACGACACAGGACACCAACACCTGCATGTGGTTTCAATAACTATCGAGAGAGATGGCAAGCAGATTTTCATGCATGATTTAGTTATAAAAAAATCAGAGCCAGCAAGAAAGGAGATTGAAGAACTCTTTGGGCTTGTTAAAGCGGAAGGACGAAAAAAGGCAGCGGAATTTCATTTACAGCCTGTTGTTATCAGCAAAGTGCACTACGGTCGAATGGAATCAAAGAAAGCAGTAACCGATGTTTTGAATGTGATACTGAACCAGTACAAGTATGCGAGCCTTCCCGAACTTAATGCGGTGCTAAAACAATACAATATCACGGCTAATCGTGGCGGTGAGCATTCAAAAATGTTTTTAGTTAAAGGACTACTATACCAAATACTGGACGAAAAGGGTAAGCCAATTGGGGTTCCAATTAAAGCGAGTGATTTTAACAATAAGCCAACTCTTAAATTTTTAGAAGAAAAATTTAATGATAATGAAGTCAGCAGAATACCTGACAAAACACGGATAAAAAACAGCATTGATTTGGCGCTGCTAAGAGCGAAAGGAATGACCGTGAACCAACTGGTCAAAACGCTGGAAAAGGAGGGAATTAATACCGTTTTTAAGAAAAACGGAGAAGGTTTACTTTATGAAATTATCTATGTAGACCATGTCTCCAAATGTGTTTTTAATGGCAGTACGCTGGGCAAGCAATACAGTGCTGAGGCTATACAGGAGCGTTGTGGATTAGACATTGTAATTGGACAAAAAATAACTGATTATGACAATGAAAACTTACACGAAGGCATCGCTCAAACGGCTAATTCGCAAATTGATAAAACAACTAATGGTGATGCGTTCTTAAAGAATAAATCTGCTGAATCAAATACTGCAATTGCAAAAGTAGCGGATATGCTTACCCAATTCGGACAGACTGCAACATCCCTTCCGCACCAACTGAAAAGCAAGCAAAAAATAAGATAATAATCCATTTCGTAAAGACTATAAGTGATTACTAAAAAAAATTAAAAGTTATGGCTATGCATACCGGAGAAAACGAACAGGCATTGAGGAAAATCATGGATATGACCAGACTAATCAGCATCATACTACTGGTAATCCATTTTTATTATTACTGTTACGCTGCTTTTAGAGCATGGCATTTTGTTAGCAGCTTAGGTAATACCATTTTAGGCAATATCCAAAATACAGGATTGTTCAGTAACTTTCATAAATCCAAATTCTTTGTGTTGGGATTTTTAATGATTTCCCTAATAGGTGTCAAAGGACGTAAAGATGAAAAACTGAATTATAAAACAGCTTTTGTCTATATTATTACAGGTATTCTGATTTATTTTATCGGCTACTTTTTATTATATCTGAAAATACAAATAGTACAGGCAGCAATAGTATATATGTTTATTACTTCGGGTGGTTTTCTTCTAATCCTATCAGGTGGCACCCTATTATCCCGCATTATAAAAAACAGACTCGACCACAAGGATATTTTTAATAAAGAAAATGAAACCTTTCCACAGGAAGAAAGGCTTTTGGAAAATGAGTATTCTATCAACCTGCCGGCGCGATATCATTTGAAAGATAAAGTTCGGAGCAGCTGGATCAATATCATCAATCCTTTTCGTGCTTTAATGGTCTTGGGGACTCCGGGATCCGGTAAATCATACTTTGTAATACGACACGTTATTACCCAGCATATCCGTAAAGGATTTACTATGTTCGTATATGATTTCAAGTTCGACGATCTATCCAGAATCACATATAATACCTGGCTGAAATACAAACACCGCTATCCTGTCCCGCCGCAATTTTATGTGATCAATTTTGATGACCTGACACGTACCCATAGATGCAATCCCTTAGAGCCTTCTGCTATGACCGACATTACGGATGCAGTGGAGTCAGCACGAACAATTTTATTGGGATTAAACAGGGAATGGATTAAAAGACAGGGAGATTTTTTTGTTGAATCACCGATTAACTTCCTTACCGCCATAATTTGGTATTTAAAGAAATATAAGGACGGCCGATTCTGTACACTTCCACACGTTATTGAGCTCATGCAACTGGGCTATGACAACTTGTTTACCCTATTGCGAACAGAAAAGGAAATTGAAGTACTCATTAATCCTTTCGTAAATGCGTATCTCCATAATGTAATGGAACAATTAGAAGGACAAATCGCTTCGGCTAAAATTGCAATGGCGAGACTCTCCTCTCCCCAATTGTATTATGTGCTATCAGGAAATGACTTTACATTAGACATCAATAATCCTGAGGAACCAAAGATTGTATGCATTGTGAATAATCCTCAAAAAATACAAATTTACGGCGCCGTAATATCCTTGTTTGTAGCCCGCCTGATAAAACTGGTGAATCAGAAAGGGAAACTGAAGAGTAGCCTGATATTCGATGAATTTCCAACGATTTACCTCAACAATATGGACAGTCTTATTGCCACAGCCCGAAGCAACAAAGTGGCCACTTGCCTGGGGATTCAGGACTTCAGCCAGCTTCGCAAAGATTATGGACGGGAACAGGCTGATGTGATTATGAACATTACAGGAAACATTATTAGCGGTCAGGTAAACGGTGACTCGGCTAAGCAGTTGTCAGAGCGATTTGGAAAAATTATGCAGGACAGAGAGAGTTTGTCTATAAATAGCGGTGACACCTCCATCAGTCGTTCCAAACAGTTAGAGTCTGCCGTCCCTCCTTCCAAGATTGCTACTTTAAGTTCTGGTGAATTTGTAGGCATGGTTGCTGATAATCCTGATTGCAAAATTGAATTAAAAACTTTTCATTGTGAAATAGTTAATGACCATGACGCTTTAAGAAAAGAAGAGAACAGTTATAAAGACATTGAGATGATTCACAAACTGGATAGCACAATGGTGCAACGAAACTATTTACAAATAAAACAGGATATTCAAGAGATTATGCGCTCGGAAATGGATCGCCTGCTAAATGATCCTGGACAGGCTCATTTAGTGATAAAAAAATAAAATATAATTGAAAACTCTCAAAATATAAAAATGATGATACAGGAGCAATTTAAAGATATTGTCGAATTGATAAAGTAATCAGGATCAAAAGCAATTACCGCAATACTGAAATGATTAATCGGTACTTTCCTGATATTTATAAATTTAAAAAATATAGTAACTTTTATGTTACATTTGCATTATGAAGATCAGAGAAGTTATAGCGTTTAAAAGCTATTTCGAGGAATTTCTTTTAGGTCAGACTCGAAAAGTACAGGATAAGATTTTCCCAAAAAACACCAAAGAACGAAATCGATAAGGCAAAACGATTAATGAGCGAGTATTATCAGTCAAAAGAAAACGACAATGGAAATTAAAAGCTGGAAAGAAATAAAAAATACCGTTTACGGGGAACAAGGAACCGGAAGACGCGACGAACTTGATAGGGATTTTGAAAGTTTCAAAATTGGCCTTATGCTTAAAAAAGCTAGAGAGGAAAAACACTTAACACAAACTCAATTAGCCGAAATCGTGGACAAGAAAAGGGAATATATTTCACGAATAGAAAATAACGGCAATAACCTAACGCTTAAGACCCTGTACGACATTGTAGAAAAAGGATTGGGAGGAAAAGTAAAAATACTGATTGAAATCTAGTTTTTAAAAAAATTATATACTAAAAAATAATTTAGAAGGGCAATTTAATAACATGCTTCCTTATTTGAAAGATAATAGTAAAGCTCGATTCAATTCTTCACAAGTAGAACTGATCGATAATCAAAGCCATTAAATGTTGCAAAATACAGAAAGTTTTGTACTGGCGGAGAAAGTCCTGTTATTAGATAGAAAAATTTGTCTTCCGTTGAGGCAAAAGGAATTCTTGGCGTTTTAGATCAATATGCTACGCCCTTAGAAACTTTAGACAATTACGATCGTCAAGATTAACCATATAATAATTACTTAATTCAGAACTCCCGACAATTAATTTGGAAGTTTTTTAATTTAGAAACTACAATTTTTAAATCATCTACTGTAAATCTATTCAAAACTCTTTCAAATTTACCTTACAATATTCAGAAAAAATTCCTACTTTAGAACTTTAATAAAAGTATAACTAATACGATCATTCTTACCCTAAATATTAAAAAATAGTTCGAATTAACAAAAATAAAACTTAATCCTTAAATAGACAAAAACTAAACTGGAGTATAAATTTTGGTAGGTGAACAACAATATATAGACTATATTGCAATAGCATCGACGAGTGACATTTTTCTGTATTTTTTTATTTTCCCACCAAACTTTTATTTTAATTCAATATTTTTTAGTCGCGCAAATGGCACATTTGTTTTTGCCCAACACACGAGTCGACCCTTCACGCAAAAGTTAGTTCATAATCTTAATATTAAAATAAAAACATGTCAAATTGGGGACCATTAACGCAACGCTACGAAAAAGAAGAACCACGCAAAATCCTTTCACTTGATGGAGGCGGTATACGAGGTGTGCTAACATTGGAAATTCTTTTAGAGATAGAAAATCAACTTAAAACCGAATTAAAAAAGGGTGACAATTTTAGATTGAGCGACTACTTCGACTATATCGGAGGCACAAGTACTGGAGCAATAATAGCAGCTGGTCTCTCTTTAGGAATGTCCGTTAATGAACTTCTCAATTTTTATGAGGATAAAGGTGAGGCCATGTTTGATAAATCTTTTTTATTAAAAAGAGTAAAACACTTTTACAATGATGGTCCTTTACTGAAAGAACTAAAAAATACATTTGGAGAAGGAGATATTAATATTTCATCAGGAAAGTTTAAGACCTTATTATTAGTAGTAACAATGAACCGGACGACAGACTCTCCTTGGCCAATCAGTAATAATCCAAATGCAAAGTACAATAGAACTGACAGAGCAGACTGCAATTTAAAAATACCACTTTACCAACTTGTACGAGCAAGCACCGCGGCACCCGCTTATTTTCGACCAGAAACATTACAATGGGACCCCAATGATCCTGAAAAAACATTTGTTTTTGTTGATGGAGGTGTAACTCCCTACAACAATCCTTCCTTTCTTTTATATAAAATGGCTACCCAGGCGGCCTACGGACTTAACTGGAAAACGGGCGAAAAAAATTTATTGATTGTTTCTGTTGGCACTGGATCAGCGCCTTCTGCCGGAGTGTACAACAACTTATTAGATACCCTAAAAGAATTACCTAACAACCTTATGTACGCCATGCAGGTAGATCAGGATATTAATTGTAGAACCGTTGGACGTTGCATTTTTGGAGCTAATATAGACCGTGAATTAAACGATATGATACCGCTGGATTCCACAGGTCAGCCACTTAGCATGGAAACGGATGCTGAAAAACATTTTCTATATACGCGTTATAACGCTGACTTAAGTGTTCAAGGCTTGAAAGATACCGGTCTTAGTCATATTGATTCTGACGAAGTAAGAGAAATGGATTCTGTAAAGTATATTCCTCAATTAAGAGAAGTGGGCAGAGCCGTGGGACAAAATCAGGTTAATGTTAAAGACCATTTCAAAAGTTTTATCTAACAATTTGCAGTAAAAATCTTGATATATGAAGCATACAATTTTATTTACAGGACATATGATTGATGAAAAGGAAAGAGAAGAGCCTCGCTTTCCTGCAAGTAAAGAAATGGTAGTAAGAGCTGAAATTCTCAAGCAATTGATTAAAGAAAAAGCAACAACGAAGAAAGTGTTGACAGGGATTGCAGGAGGAGCATGTGGTGGAGACATACTATTTCATGAATTGTGCGAAGAAATCGGTATACCAACTGAAATGTACCTTGCTTTTCCTGTTGAAGAATTTAAAAAGCGATCGGTTTCATTTGCGGGAACGGCATGGGACATCCGTTTTGATAAACTAACTAAAAAATTACCTATACACATATTATCTGTAGATAGAAGCAATATTGCACAAAATAATATATGGGCAGTGGCAAACTTATGGATGCTTGATCATGCTCTACAAGTCGAAGAAAAAAACATGACACTCATTGCTTTATGGGATGAGAAAGGTGGAGATGGAAATGGAGGAACAGAACATATGATAAATATAGCTAAAGATAAAGGAGCAAAAATAAACATTATTAATATAAATGAAATATAAAAAACATGGCTAAAAAAGTATTTGTAAGTTACGACCATAGTGAAGATGTTCACTATAAAGAGTTATTGAGAGCATGGGATGCTAATACAGATTTTGATTTTGAGTTCGATCTGCGATCTCCCAATGTGGCAATTGATAGTACTGACGCTAGTGTTATACAAGCTGCATTAACTAAAAAGATGAAAGAATCAGAATACATTCTTGTAATTATTGGCGAAAAATCATATTCAAGTAAATGGATAAAATGGGAAATTAACAGGGCCCAGCAAGAAGATACGAAATTAAAATTCGCAGCTGTAAGAATTAATTCTAGCAACACACTCCCATCGGGTTTACCAAATTATACATCTATCACAAATGGATTTACTTTAGATGGAATAGTACAAGCTTTGAGTAAATCAAAAAATAATTAATTTAATCACAAGTTATGGCTAATCCAGAATTATTGAAGTTCGCACCCAAACCAGCCCCTTTAATAAATGGAAATAGCTGGAATGTATTTCTTTCCTATCGCTCAATTAATCGACCCTGGGTTTTAAACCTTTATGACACACTTACAGAATTAGGTCACAAGGTTTTTTTAGACCAATATGTAATTAAAGCTGGAGATGTGTTAATCGAGAAACTAGAAGATGCTCTTGAAAAAAGTCAGGCGGGAATCCTTATTTGGTCAAATGAAGCCAGGGATTCAGATTGGGTTAAAAAGGAATATTATGTTTTGGAAAAAAAAGCAACCAAAGACACAGATTTTCATTTTATACCGGTGCGGATAAATCAGGTTAACTTACCTCTTTTTGCCGACAATAGAATCTTTATTGATTTCACAGCTTATCCTGATGGCCCTAACGGCGGCGACCTTATCCGACTTTTACATGCTATTGAAGGGTTGCCTTTAAGTCCAGAAGCAGTTAAATTTTCGAATGATCTTGATGAGACCTCAGAAATGGCATTTGCGCAAGTAAATGCATCAATTAGAAATGGAAGATGGGAAAGACTTTTGGAACTATTTAGCATTGGAGGGTTGTCATGGGAAATTTCAGCAGCACTTGGCTGTAAAACTGCTAATGGGCTGATTAAATTAAAAAAATATTCGGAGGCAATAGATATGCTTGAACAGCTTGATATAAAGTTTCCAAAATCCTTAAGACCAAAACAATTAAGAGCCTTAGCCTTGGCCCGCAGAGGGGTTAATGATGATCTTGATAAAGCCCAGGAGATCCTGGCTATTTTAAATTATAAGAACCATTTAGATCCTGAATCGCTCGGTATCTATGCCCGAACATGGATGGACCGATATGTTATCACTAATGACATCAGCGACCTAAAAAAATCTCGTAAACTCTATGCAGAAGCTTTTGAAAAAGCACCTGACGATTTTTATACAGGTATCAATGCAGCTTCCAAAAGCTTACTGCTCGGTACCGCAGCTGATAGAGTAAAAGCATATGAGTATGCCGATAAAGTCCAAAAAATAGTTGGAACTATACCATATCCAAATAACTATTGGAAAACTGCTACAGTTGCAGAAGTTTTTTTGATAAAAGGCCAATATCTCGAAGCGAGAAACATGTATGAGGAAGCAATCCTCATGGAGCCCAGGTCCTTCGGCAGTCACGAATCTACCAAAAAACAAGCTTTGATATTATTAGAGAAATTACAAGCTGGTAAAAATGAAAAATCACAAGTACTGGATGCTTTTGAGCATTTAGATTAGCTTAACAGAATACTATACTGTTTTTTCAATTAACATATAACTAAAAAACAGATTCATAAAACACAGTAAATTTAAAGAATATATAAATTAACATGTAAAAATGAAATTTTTAGAAAAGTTAAACCGCATAGTATTTGGATATGACTTCTTTATATCCTACTCTAGGAAAGATGCTTCCAACTATGCTTCCAACCTTGCTACCGAAATTATAAAAAAAGGATATAGTTGTTACTTAGATCAATGGGGTTCTGATCCTGGAAAGAAATTACCCAAGAGATTAAAGTCTAATATAATGAATAGTTCAGTCTTTATTTTATTAGCCTCAAATGAAGCCTTGCAATCTAGTTCAATTAATCTAGAAATAGATATTTTCCTAACAACAAGAAGGGTTATAATACCAGTTAATCTAGGAAATATTTTTGATGCAATTTGGTTCACAAAAATTGAAGGTATTGCTATTTCTGATGAGAAAGATGAGTTTAAGACTACAAACAAAACGTCAACAAAATTATTGGAACGTATTCAAAACTCATTTATATATCTGAAGCAATCTAAACGAATTAAATATTCAGCCCTTTCAGCAGTTCTTCTAATTATCCTTTCTTTGATTATTAGTCTTTATATCTTTAAAGATATGAAAGATAAAAATGAGAAAAGTAAGAAGGATTTGTTTGTTAGTGATGGTGCTTTACGTAAATCTCAGGCCAAACTAGTAATTCAGCAAGATTCATTGAACAAAATTGATGACGAATTGAGACATAAACAAGAAGACTTAAAGCAAGCTGTTATAAGACAAAAAAGGGCAAAGTCTTTAGCTGATAAATTTGAGGCTCAATCCAAAAATTACTTTTCAATTGCAAATGAAGCAAATTCTAATGGAGAAAAGTTGTTTAGTGAACTTCGAGAATTATGTTATAAGCAATATAAACAACCTAATTTAATCGATGATAATCAAAATCCAAATTTAAATTATTCTTTGGCTATTTTTTATGATTTCGACAAGTTTAACATCCCAAATGAGGGGGCTATTATATTAGAAAATCTATTAGATATTCTAAATCAATATCCAAATCATAAAGTTAAAATAGAGACTAGAATGTCTATTCAATGGTTAACAAAGTCTATTTTTATGGATGATATTATTACAACTGAATTAGAAAAAAAACATCTCTCTGCTGGAGGGTTAAAACACTATTATTCTGATGCATATGCTGCAGCAATATGTAATAAACGAGCTAAATCTATTGCAAATTGGTTAATCAAAAACGGAATTGAACCAGCACGGGTCTTAAGTGTTGGATATGGTAATAAAGTTTCGAATGAAAAAACAATGAAAGACTATATGGGAGATCGTGCAGATATTTATTTGGTAGCTAAAAATTAAAAGTCCGTTTATATATTAACTAAAAACATTCATTATGAAAATTGATAACGATTGGTTGGTCACTGATAATACTTCTGGAAAAATAAATAAACTGGTTTCTCCAAACTCTCGTTATATTATTGTTCCTAAATATTTAGTCATTCACTATACTGCTGGTGATACCTCAGAAGCAGCTGTTAATTGGTTTATGACGCCACAGGATAAGGGCAACCCAGACAGGATTGCAGCACATATTGTTGTGGATCTGGATGGCACAATCACTCAACTAGTACCTTTTAACAGAAGGGCCAATCATGCAGGTTATAGTGTTTGGGATAAAATATCAGGGTTTAATGACCATGCTATCGGTATAGAAATTGTTAATCCGGGCTATTTAGAAAAATTATCCAACGGTAGTTACAGACGACATGTTGGACAAAATAAAAATAAGAAGCCTGTTTACAAGACATACCCAGCTTCTATTGCCACAAAACTGTTTGCTGGTAGCCACAAACATAAATTTTGGACAGATTCCGATGATCACCTTTGGTTTCAATTTCCACAAGCACAATTGGATACCGTTTATACACTAAGCAGATTATTAATACAACATTATCAACTTATTACCGCTATCGGTCACGATGATATTTCACCTGCTCGAAAGCCTGATCCTGGACCTGCATTTCCATGGGATACTTTTAAAACAATAGTACTTGGTAAGACTGATCACGTTGGTAAAATCTTTAAAGTTACAGAAGACGGCACCAACTTTAGAAATTCACCGTCGAGAGAAAATAACCCTATAAAAAGGCTAAAGAAAGATTATGAAGTTGGGTTAATTGAAACCAACGGTTCTTGGTACAAGGTCTATTTAGTAAATGAGCGAAAAGATGTAGTTAATCCAGATGGCAGCAGCAAGAAAGAAATTGGATGGATACACAGTTCGTTATTAGTATTAAAATAAAATTCAATAAATAATCCATTGAAGAACAGATATCTACATTAATTCGTAACTTTAGGGGATAAATTTAGTTGCACCTTCTTACATAAATCAAACACTATTCCTATGAAAGAAAAAGAAGAAAAAGATGTATTTAATGTAGCTATAATGCACGGACATTCTGATCAATATTTAATAATAAAAAAGTATGTCAAAAAACTTGGATTTAAACCACGCATATTGATTGAAGAATATGATGCAGATGTTATTTTAGAGAATTTCAGAAACTTAATTTGGGATGATGTTCATTGTGTTGTTATTGTTTTGACAGGAGATGATAGAACAAGTAAGAATAAAAAAAGAGCCCGGCAAAATGTCATATTTGAATTAGGGTATTGTTTCGGAGCTTTTGATAGTATCCCTAGTCATTCCGGTTATGAAACCAAAAACGCCGTAATTGTAATAGCCGAAAAAGACATAGAGTTATTTGCTAACATTGATGGATTAGTAAAAATTATGTTTAAAAAAGACTCCATTAAAGATCAGGAAGTGAGAATTAAAGAAGCTTTAATAAATTCATATGATAAGGCAAAAGAATATTTTGACTTACAATAAGATCTATGACTAGATTAATTAATTGAAGTAGCTAATTAATTTTAATTCCTTTCTTTAATTCTTGTAGAACACCTTCGGAAAGATTCTGACCCTGCATTTCTTCATTAACGATGACAATACATCCCAATTTTTCAACAAATGGAATAATGAGGTCATTAATCCATTTATCATTTTCATTATTCCTGCAAAAACGTTAATGTATTTTTTTCGATTATCCCAATATATTATTTAACTCCTTTTTCAACTTTTCTATTGCCTCAAGAAGTAAGTTTTTGGGAGCAAGAATATTAATTGCATCTGTCAGCAGTTCTAGATGCTGCAATTCCAATTCCTTTTGTTCTTTGGAGCCAAACATTTTCCATACATTTCGGTAGCTTTCTGTTACGGTTTTAAAATCCGGCATTTTTTCAATATCTTTATGCGTCGCGGTCAATAACCACTCGCACAATTTTATGTTGGGGATTACTATCCTGTCCCAATATTGATCTGAAATGGGTTTCTTAGAATGAAATTCCTTCATTTCACGCAAATTCTTCTTTATTACTTGTAATGATAAACCCGAAACGGTAACATCATCCATATTAAATTTTCTCCATTCACAATTTGAGGAAATACAAAAGATAATTTCCAGTGTTATCCAGTTTGTATATGCATATATTCTATTGTCTTTTCTGGCTCCTGAATAGGCGAGATAATAGTTTTTACTTGCTTCCTGCAATATGTTAACAGCATTCGTTTCATTGATAGTTTTATACATCCTGATTTTTCTTTTATATGCACTACCTTTTAAGTTATACCTTTCTGTTGAAGGACTCAACTGTATAAGTGCATCCAAATCTGAAATAGCCTTGTCAAATTCTTTTTCCAAATAGCTGGGATCATTTTCTTTATCAATTCTTTGGATCAGGTTTTTAACTCTGATATTACAATATTGTTCAATTGCTGCGATAGAATAAGATGTGTTTTCCGATCCCAGCAATTGTTCAAATTTCTTAATGGCATTATCATAATCATTCAACGATTTAAAAATAAATGCTTCAAATTCTGTAATAAGTGGAGTGCGCAGTTCTTGTTTGTCCACCTCGGCAGAAATCGCATTTAACTTTTCTATTGCTGCTTCAGTGTTTGTTTCTCCCATAGTAAGATCGTTCAGAAGATTCGACAATTCAATCTCAGCCTGGGCCGAAATCACATAATCCTTTTCTTTATCACCCCACTCTATTTCTCGAAGTGCATAAAAAGGATCTCCATAACACTGATAAGCTCCCCAGGTATTCTTTTTGGGTGAGTAAATTTTTTCTCTTGACAACCTCACAGCTTCACCAAACGACTTTCCTTCAAGCATATACGTATAAAATTCCTTAGCAAACGCCAAAGCTGCGGTATCATCTACCGCCCAGCCGGCAACAATAACCGCTTTAACCCCATTCTCTATCAATTGCATGCCAATACTTGCCGCTAATTTATAACGTTCCCGGAAAAATTCTTCTGCAACTCCATCTGTTTTTCCGAGAAAACAGCAATTCACAAATACTAATTCCGGAGTTGCGCTCATCTGGGCAATCTCAGCTGTGGTCAGAAAATTGTTTACACCAATTACCATTCCTGATGGTTGGTCCGGATCGGAATTAAAAATACCGTGCCCCGCCAGATGAACTATCTTATAATTGGAACTTACCAACGCAGGAACGATTGTATCGGCAGATTCGTTAATCAAAGAGGTTACATTATAACCGCGTTCACCTAACAATTCAGTTACACGTTGCGCTTCTGCACGGGCGCCTGACAGTTGGGTGAGAAATCCATTAAGATCAGGATCGCCGATAACTAATGCAATATTTTCTGTAACAGGTTCTATTATTAATCTGGAATCGCTTGTAAGTAACTGTCGTATCATTCCACCGCTAATGCAAAGAGGTTTGGCATCCATATTATTGTCCTGTAAAAGCTCCCAGGGAAATCTTGCTGTATACTTATCCAGTATCCAGGTAATATTTCCATGTTTTTTTAATCGGCTTTTAAAATCATTTGGGATGAGTAATTCAAAAATGGCTCTGGCTTTTTCATCAGTCCAATTGTTATTTGTTGATATACTTTCTACTAAATTTTCTACTATCCCAGTACTGGTATAAATCGTTCTAAGATCTTCCCGGGCTGCGCCTGTTGAAATGGAAAAGCGCATACCTTTTATTTCGCCTTTCTTATTTTCCACTTTTGTTATTGATATTCTGTTCCACCATTCACTACTCTGATTTACATTCATCTGTTTATGTGAACCATCCAGTAATTTGATTCGGTTAGACTGAAGTGCAATATTGAAAGAACCTCCCTGTTCTTTACACATTCTCCGAACGGAATACATACAACTTAACGCTTTGTCTTCATAGCGCTCAATGAATTCCGCCAGCTCGATTAGTTTACCTTTTTCTTTATATAGGCTTTTAATTTTTGCATTGGCGTTAATAATGCCCTGCAAAATTGCATTGACAGAACTTTCTATTGATAAGCCACCGTAGCCGCAAGCGATAATAAGGGAAGTTATACCAATAGGTTCAGTAACCGTTGAAGGTGAATTTATTTTATCGTGGCCATCATTTATACTTAGCAAATACTTCGTAATACTCTGTTCTATAGTTCTTATCAGTTCAAAAGAGGTCAAATTATCTGGTTCACCCAATCCTACAATAATTGCTCCCGCAAACCCCGTACTGTTGTGTGTCAACAAAATTTCATAAGTTCCAATATCTCCGGGATATATACCTAGCTTGTGCTGTTCTTTCAAAAGATTTGCTAGAAGAGTATTAATCCTATTTTCAGAATATAATATACTATCGTTTTTAAAATGTCCCGCCAGTACCGGAAATGAAGCATATTTCAAATCCCCGTGGGATACCTTAATTTGTAATGGAAGTTCACTGGAAATAGTCTCACTTTCGTCAGAAATCCCCAATATGGTATTTTGCAGACCTTCCGGCGAAAAATCAAAGTCACTTATCTCCGGTTTCTTAAATACTTTTTGATCGCTCCTTATTACAGGTCTGTTATTACTTAATAAATTGGTTTTCCCTTTTACAAGTATTTCCTTTATTCCACCAAAAATAGCAGGAACATTTGCTAAATTCCCATGCGAATAGTTTACATAATATACAGTATTGGCTGCAATCATTGGCTTTGGTATTCCCATTTCCCATGTAACGCTCTGGTCACCTTCTGCGGTGCTAAGAAACGTCAATTCTATTCCTCGGGCGGTATCTTCTATACGGTAGCCGCAGGGAGTATGCTTATAATGTCCTGCAATATATACAGCATTGCTAAAATCAATTGTTTTGGCATTGATGATTTTATCCCTGTAATCTTTAAAGTTCGTAAGATCTGATTTATTAGGTATTGGCCATGGGTCATCACTAAATGCTTTTGCCATTTTATTCCAGATAGAAATGTTGGTAAAATCATTGTCTGCATCTATGTTAAATGGTAACAGGCAAAGTAAACCTGGATAAGCTGAAAACATTTCAAGTAACTTCTTTTTAGAATGGACAATATCAATTTTACTTAGTTTTCCAATAATATCATCCTCCCCAAACAATACGTTGTTGATACGGAAAGAACCGCCCAAAGGCGAACCAAGAAATATTAACCTGAAACCGGTTGAATCATTGAGTCTTTTCCAGGTCTCGGGATGAAAGACCATAAAATCTCTCACCAGAACCCCGCCCATAGAATGACCAATAATTTTAATAGGTTGTTTCAGTTTCAGTAATTCATTTATTCTGGCATTAAACTGCCCTGCTGCCTTTTCCAACGAAATCCTCCAGTCGAATGGAAAAATGACAACATCATATTCACTCTGCAATGCATCACCTAATTTTTTATAGGAAGATTTTATAATCGATTTAGCTTCAATATTATTTTCAGTAATAGAAAGCCTGCCGAGTCCGCCAGTGAGAAATCTTAAATAATTTATCCATACCAGATCATCTTTTTGGGTTAAACTGGAGCCCATAATTCCCGGCAATAAAACAACAATCGGTTTCCTTCCAGTAGGCTCCGGAGTCGAATATTGCCCCCCATCCAAACCAAGCACTGCATTTCTTTCTGCCTCCCCTAATGTACCTCTGAAATGATCTGTAAAACCATCTATGGCACCAGAACCTGTAAACTTTAATGCAAGAAGTATAGCGCTATTTGTTTTTTTGTTTTTAAAGTAATGAAAATGATCCACATCTGTGCCTTCATCAAAAAAGTATTGGAGATGATTTCTTCTTTTCGAACCATTATACATTGACCTGGTATTAACTACGAGATCGTTATCTTCTAAATAGAAAAGTTTACTGGCAATGATTACCAATGCCTTCAGGCTTAGTTTCATTTTACAATTCCCTGAAATAGCTACAACAGGTTCCCCTATGGAAATAATGCTTGATTGGTTATTCAGTATTGTTATAAATGCGGAGTCCGGTTTCATAGCTTCTAAACCAGGTAATACACTGATATCATTTTTCTGATTAACTATGGCAATAAGCAAACTTTTCATTGCGGCATATACCGGGCTTACGGCTAATGCTGGAACAGTACCTAGCAGATTCAAGCTGATATTAAAAAAGTGATCCAGTCTTTTAGATAAAAGGGTGGTACCGCTTGTCGGGCAGGCAACACGTATAAACTTTTTAACAATAATTTTTTTTTGAGGATATATTTCCTGAAGTTGCCGGATACACAAAACATCATCATCCCTTCCTTCATCTGCCAGGAAACCAATTTCCTGCTTAGTAAACCCCGTCTCTCCTCCTGAAGAGCTGCTAAAGCGACAAAGTATTTCCCCGACTAAACCTCCCCTTGAATGGGTAACTATATGAATAATGGAATTTTCTGGTAGTTGTCTAACCAGATCAAGTGCATTTTGTAGTGGACTCTTAGTCAGTGTTTCATGCTGAAATCCCAATACATTATTACCATAAGTGCTAACAATATGGCTCCACAAATCTGTTCCAGTCAGTTCACCAAAGGAGCTGGCTGTCGACGAATTTGTGCCATGTATAAACAATAAAAAGGGATCGGATGTCTTTAATCCTTCAGGTTCCAATAGTTCAAAATTCCTGTTAATTTTCACCAGACCAGTCAACTTCCCCATTTGCTTTATTTCAAGGTCGCTTGCAATAATCTCTATGGAATCACCAACTTTTTTCTTAGCAAAAAGGTTAAATATTTTTAAACCAATCTTCCCTATCAAATTTCTGGAAGAATCATGGTTTTCCAATTCCAATGGTAATTCAAAAGAATCCCCATCCCTATTTAGTAAATAACTGCCTGGGTAAAAATCTTCCAATAAGTCGGGCGGACCAAGCCATCTTGTGTCATCATCAAATACAAGTTCAATAATATCATTTTTAATATCCAATTCTAATGGCTCAGATTTGGCTCCACCTCGTATTTTACTTGATATAAGGATACTTTCTTTTAATTCAAGCATGGGATGCACACTATCAAGAACCTTCTTTATGTCTTGTTTTTGTCCGTTAATTGAAATTTTAATTTTTTCCATTTAAATAGCATTGTTTTTTAAAAATACACACAACTAACTGCAAGTTAGCCATTTATATTTTACCAACTTAACAATTAATAAGTTTTTTATTATTATTTATTTGGTCAGTAAAAAATGAAATACATTAATATTGGAAATTGGAACTTTGATAATATCTATCTGCTGTTTTAAAAATAAATTGGTGACTAATGAAATAAATTATTAATTTTAATAGATTAAAATTAATAAGAAAGAGATTACCTGAATTAATTAAAAAACTAATCCTATGACCAAAGTACGCTTAGAAATTGACAGTATCACTATTCATCGACCAAAAAAAAGATGGCAAATTTATTTTGTTGTTATAGCTGATCATCCCACAGAAGATAATAAAATGATTGTGACAACTTTACCACAGGGCCCTATAAAACTGAGTCCTTTCAACAACAATTTATATCATTTTGACACTAGTCAAGAAGGCGCTGAAGGATTATTTTTAATGAGTAGAAAAATGCCTAAATCAAGAGAACTCAATGTACATCTATATGTCAGACATTCAAGGAGCAAACAAAGAGATTTGTATGAAGTATTAAAAAATGTTGAAACAGGATTAACCGGAGAAACTTTCGGCATGATAACTAACGTAGTAGGAACAGCAGCTGTACCATGGTTAGTTATTTCAAAAAAAGCAATTAGTATGATTGGCAATGTGCTATCTAAAATAAATGATCGTGATTTAGGTTTTATCAGTGCCTTTGAGCGATTTGGACCTGAGTTTGAAGATCAAACTGAAATAGACAGAGAAAAACCAGGTTCCGATTGCACTATTGTTTACAGCTGGTCAGTAGAAGATTAATTTCAAAAATATTTATTTATATCTCCCCGATTATTAAAACGATTAACTTCCCCTAATAAAAAAATGTACCGGCAAAAAGGAGTAAAGCAGGTTAAAAACAAATCAAAATGGATAAAAACCTAATTAAAGGAAGGTTGTGTATTAGTTCAGGTATAATTGTAGTGCTTATAAGTGCAAGTTTTATGCTTTTTAGCAAAGTCGAAGCAGAATTTTTGCAAGCTACTTTTTTTTCAGATTACGCACTTTTTTTTCAATACTTTTCTGCTTTTATAATCTTTTGCGGATATCTGATCATATTATTAGGAAAGCAATATTTAGCAAAAGAACAGAGTATAGAAAAAGTACTACTCAATTCGAAAAAAAAGCCAGTTCTTTATCTCCGTTCTTTCATTTCTGATAAAGAGGTAGAATTGGCTTCAAGCAATGGTATCATAAGGATTGAGCAAACTCTTGAAGATAAAATTAAAATGGCTACAAAAATATTGGGTCCTCTAATCGCCATAGGTGACCCAAATGAGGATATGCCTACACTAGGGGCAGCAAGAAGTTATTATGACAATGAAGAATGGAAAATTCGATTTCAACAATACTCATTAGAAGCACAACTAATAATCCTTTCGATAGGTTTAACCGAAAGTATAATATGGGAATTGTCTGAATTATTAAAAATGAAATTAGAAAGTAAATTACTATTGCACCTTAAACTCAATCAATCAGAATGGGAGCTTTTCTTACTAAAATTTAAATCTGAATATCCTGATGCAGATTATTATTTTCCTTCTAAAATTACAAATCCCGCTTTAATGTATTTCAATCAAAATATTGCAACATATTTCAAGCCTTCCAGTCGATTTCAATATGCCTTAAACATGTACCTTAAAAACGGAGATTATTATATTATTCGAAGTTATTTGGAAGAATTTAAAGGTGTAAAGAAAAGATCGCAAAACTTTTTTAAATTTATTATTACTATTATTATCATACTAGCTATTACTTTTTCACTGATGATTGTTGCGCATCCGGACATAATAGATCTATTAAATGATTAATTCATAAACATTGAAAATTAAAATTCAATATTTCTAAATATTTCTAACTTTGATGTTAAAATTTAATTTGTCTGATTTTTATATTAAACATGTCTACAATTCAGGTATAAGTACCTGCAACGAATAATGCCTGCAGGTAAACAGCTAAGTTTTCGTTGAAAGTGTCTAATTAAAGATACGATGTTTAAATAAAAAACTGTTTTTTAAAATTGTCATTAACACTTATTCTTCAAGCCTTTAATATCTTTTTTTAACTCCAAAAACATTTCTTTTACACTTGTAACTTCAGAGATTTCTTGTTTCTTATCGCTCCTACCGATATTACACACAAATTCCCAAATTTCAAGAATATCAGAAACCTTGACTTCATAAACGGGGTAAAAACTGTTGTCTGATTCCACAGCCAGTACATTTTTCTTATTTTTATTCAATCTCTTATACACCATACCTTCGTTTTTAGTTATTAGTATATAAGTCCTCCCATCCTTAACGTCTCCCAACTTTTCAATATAACGCCCAACGATAATTGAGCCATCTTCGTGTGGCGGCATCGAGTCTCCTTCCACGGGAAAGCCGCGGTGTTTTCCAGGTCCTAAAAAGGGTAAGGAGATTTGTTGCAAATTTTCGATATATTCGGGGTCTGCATAACCATTTAAATAGCCTGCCTTGACTTTTTGAGTCACCACTTCAATAAAATTTTCTCCATCCTTATCAACAGTGATCGGCAACACCAACCTGTTACCTTCCAATTTCAACAAATCATCCATCGGTATTTTTCGCACATCCACAGAAAGTAACAGGTCAATACTGATGTGGTAATAATGAGATATTTTCTTCAGTATTTCATAAGGAGCTTCCGAAGTCCCGTCTTCATATTTGACATACCTACCTCTTGTTATGGCTAGTGACTCCGCAAGCTTTTCCTGTGAAATTTTCTTTTTTACCCTAAGGTTTCTGATGTTGTCGGAAAATAAAGACATGTTGATTTTGTTACAATTTGTAACAGCAAATATAATCAATTTTGTTACAATCTGTACTAATTTTGTAATGTATAAAAGAAGATGATTATGGAAAGAGCAATTGTACATATGGATTTAGATACTTTTTTTGTTTCCTGTGAAAGACTGGGTAATTCAAAACTAGAAGGAATACCTTTGATTATTGGTGGCGGTGACCGTGGTGTAGTCGCTTCTTGCTCTTATGAAGCCCGTACGTTCGGGGTACGTTCGGCTATGCCTATTAAAATGGCACTCCGCCTCTGCCCACAGGCAAAAGTGATGAAAGGCGATATGGAACTGTACTCCAGACTATCGCATGACGTTACCGAAGTAATCCAGGAGAAAGCACCGATAATGGAAAAGGCCAGTATCGATGAATTTTATCTTGATATTACCGGCATGGATAAATTTTACGGGGGCTATAAATGGACCAACGAGCTGGCACAATCCGTTACCAAAGAAACCGGTTTGCCTATAAGCTTTGCCTTATCGGTTAACAAAACGGTTTCCAAAATTGGTACCGGTGAAGCCAAACCCAAAGGAAACCTGGAAATACCTGAAAATAAGGTAAAGCAATTCCTAAATCCACTGTCCATTCAAAAAATCCCTATGGTGGGTGAGGTAACATTTCAGCTGCTTTCCCGAATCGGTATCCGTACGATTCAGACACTTTCAGAAATGCCTGCGGAAGTATTACAACGGATGATTGGCAAGAACGGCATCGAAATATGGAAGAAGGCCAACGGAATAGATAATAATCCCGTGGAACCTTATACCGAACGGAAATCAATTTCAACGGAACATACTTTTGATCAGGATACCATCGACATTCAAAAACTGAAATCAGTGCTTATAGGTATGGTGGAAAAATTAGCTTTTCAGCTGCGTTCGGAACAGTGGCTGACCTCAACTGTTGTAATAAAAATTCGGTATGCCAATTTCGATACCGAAACCAAACAATGCAAAGTACCCTATACCTCAGCCGATCATATCCTGACAAAGAATATTACCGACTTATTTGATAAACTATACCAGCGCCGCATGCGACTCCGACTGATAGGAATACGCTTCAGCGGACTCGTCCGAGGCACGTATCAAATTAATATGTTTGAGGACACTGAAGAAATGCTCTCATTATACCAGGCAATGGACAGGATGAAGGACCGTTTCGGTTTTGACGCTGTGATGCGCTGCGCTGGTGCCACGTTCAAACCCAATAACAAAGCAGCAATTTTAAAACGTAAAAACTAATCCATGTACCTCAACTGTCATTCCTTTCATTCCTTACGCTACGGTACCATACCGCTCATCGACCTGGTACAGCAGGCTCTCGCATCCAATGTGAAGGCTATGGCATTGACAGACATCAATACCGTTACCGGTATTTATGATTTTATAAAGGCATGTAACGAAGTTGGCATAAAACCACTGGTGGGTATGGAATTCCGTACTGGCAGTCAGCTTCATTATATTGGGCTCGCCAAAAATGCAAAAGGGCTTTCAGAAATGAACCGTTTCCTTACCAAACATAATTTTGATGGTACTTCATTGCCTTTGGAAGCACCTGAATTTAATGCTGTTTTTATAATTTATCCATTTGAAAATGTACCAGCGGTTTTGAAAGAAAACGAATACATCGGTATTCGTCCGGAACAGCTTCCTAAATTGTACCTGCAGGAATGGAAAAACAAACAGCATAAAATGACCATCCTGCAACCGGTAACATTCCGTACAAAAAAGGAGTTCAATTTGCATAAGATTCTGCGGGCTATTGATACTAACATCATTTTATCCAAACTTACTGAGGATGATTATTGTAAAATTTCCGAGGTGATGCAACCTTTGGAAGAACTTCTCGCAACCTATAGCGAGTTTCCTGGGATAGTGGCGAACACCGAAAAAATAATTCAGGAATGTAATTTCGAATTCGATTTCAAAACCCCAAAAAATAAAAAGTATTATACCAACAGTAGGAAGAGTGATATGGCTTTGCTTACAAGCCTTGCACACCAGGGACTTGTCTGGAGATACGGCAGTAATAACCCTCAGGCAAAAGCCCGAATTGAAAAGGAATTGAAAGTTATTGATGAATTGGAATTCAGTGGCTATTTTTTAATAACCTGGGATATCATCCGCTATAGCAATAGTCGGGGGTTTCTACATATTGGACGTGGCAGTGGTGCCAACAGTATCGTGAGTTATTGCCTAGGTATTACTGACATCTGCCCTATCGAATTGGATCTGTATTTTGAGCGTTTTCTGAACCTGAATCGTAAAAGCCCTCCCGATTTTGACATCGACTGGTCCTGGAAAGAACGTGACATTATACTCGAATATATTTTCAACCGCTACGGTGCTGATCATGTAGCTTTTTGCGGAACAAATGTCGAATTCAAATACCGCTCGATATTTCGGGAAGTTGGAAAAGTATTTGGCTTACCCAAGGAAGAATTGGATTTGCTGGCTAAAAACCCAATGGCGCTGCATGATACCAATACCATTGTAAAGTATGTCCAGCAATACGGTATGATGCTTGAAAAATACCCCAACCAGCGTAGCATGCATTCCTGTGGTATATTGATTTCCGAAGAACCTATTACGAATTACACCGTGTTGGAAATGCCTCCAAAAGGTTTTCCGATTGTTCTCTTTGATATGCATATTGCCGAAGACATTGGTTTTGAAAAATTCGACATCCTTAGCCAGCGCGGTATTGGTCACATCGATGACAGTGTGAAGCTGATTAAAAAAAACCGTGGCATTAAGGTAGATATCCGCAATACATCGCTATCCAAAGATGAGATCAAAGCCAATACATTTTTAGAACGTGGTAAAACCATCGGCTGTTTCTATATCGAAAGCCCGGCCATGCGTGGATTATTGCGCCGTCTCAAATGCGACAATTATAAAACGCTTGTCGCAGCTTCCTCGATTATACGTCCGGGTGTGGCACAGTCCGGAATGATGAAAGAATATATTTTCCGGCACAACCATCCCGACAAGTTCGAATACTTCCATGAGGTATTTAAAGAACAACTTGGAGAAACCTATGGCATTATGGTATATCAGGAAGATGTGATCAAGATTGCTTTGCATTATGGAGGACTTCCCGCTGCTGACGGTGATATTCTGCGCCGTGCCATGAGCGGAAAGGGTCGCTCCAAAGCAGCATTGCAAAAAGTAAAGGATAACTTCTTTGCCTCCTGTGCACAAAAAGGCCATCCGGTAAAACTAAGCGAAGAAATATACCGTCAGATCGAATCCTTCGCTGGGTACTCGTTCTGTAAGGCACACTCTGCTTCTTATGCTGTCGAAAGTTATCAAAGTCTCTACCTCAAGGTATATTATCCTATTGAATTCATGGTAGCTGTCATCAATAACCAGGGAGGATTTTACCGTACCGAAGTATACATTCACGAGGCACGGATGTCTGGAGCAATCCTACACAATCCCTGTGTCAACAAGAGTGAATACGAAACTACCCTATATGGTATTGACGTCTATCTTGGCTTGATGCACCTGGAAGGGTTGGAAACTAAAATAGCACATGGCATAGTTATAGAGCGGGAGCAGCACGGCGAATTTAAATCCCTCGAAGATTTCATCAACCGCATTCCAATAGGTATTGAAGGCATACAGATTTTGATTTTTATCGGAGCCTTCCGCTTTACTGGTAAAACAAAAAACCAATTGCTGGTGGTTGCCAGACTAATTATGGTCAATTTCAAACCCGAAAACAGAAACCTGATGCTCCTTCAGGAACCGGTCAAAGAGTACAAGTTACCTGTGCTCGAGCGCTCTGCCTTTGAAGATGCTTTTGATGAAATTGAGCTGCTGAGTTTTCCGGTCTCCTGCTCTCCATTCGATTTATTGCAGACAAAATATCGTGGACACGTAATGGCAAAAGACTTATTAAGCAACCATAAAAAGACGGTGAAGATGCTGGCCTATCTTATTTCCAGAAAACACGTGCCTACCAAAATGGGAGCCATGTATTTCGGAACCTGGATTGATCATGAAGGAGAATATTTTGATACCGCACATTTTACAAACAGCCTGGAAAAATATCCTTTCCAAGGCGGCGGATGCTACCTACTCCTTGGGAATGTAGCAGTAGATTATCACTTCCCAACGCTTACCGTTACCAAAATGGCTAAAATGCCTTTTATCCCTGATCCCCGTTATTCCAACACAACTGACAGGCAATATAAGGTTCATCAACAGATCAGAGAAGATGTAAGCATGACACATCGCGCACCTTATCCACAGGAACATGAAATTAACCTGCCGAGACAGAAAATGGAGCTGAGCGCAAAAAAAGAGGCAGGCGAACCATTTAAGACTTGATACATAGCGCTTTGACCAACCGCTTATACAAGAATAACAATACAATTCACGTTATATAATAAATGAAAAAACAGGAATACGCAATAGTAGATATTGAAACCACAGGCGGTAATGCCAGTGGTAGTCGCATTACAGAAATTGCCATTATTATCCATAACGGAACAAGGGTGGTCGACCGTTGGGAAACGCTCGTCAACCCACAAAAGGAAATACCGTTTGCCATTTTTTCGCTTACAGGCATTAACAATGAAATGGTACGTGATGCACCTATTTTCGATGACATTTCTGAAAAAATTTTAGAGATGCTTACCGGCCGTATTTTCGTTGCCCATAATGTCAACTTTGATTATTCGTTTATTCGCCACCAACTCGAAGAAAGCGGATTTAAGTGGACAGCGCGAAAACTGTGCACCGTTCGTGCAGCAAGAAAGATTAAGTCGGGATTGGGTTCGTATAGCTTTGGTAGACTTTGCCGTTCGTTAGACATTCCTTTGACAAACCAACACCGTGCAGGTGGTGATGCCGATGCTACAGCCCTATTATTTTCCCGTTTGCTGGAATGGGACGTCGAAGGAGAAATCGAAAAAATGATAAAAAATACCGCACAAGATCAGCGCTTACCTCCTAATCTGCCTCCTAATGACTTTGAGCAATTACCTGAAAAAGCAGGAGTATATTATTTTTATGATCAGACAAGGAAAGTAATTTATGTAGGAAAGGCAATCAACTTAAAAAAACGTGTGGCTTCCCATTTCAGTGGGCATAATGTCAATCCACAAAGGCAAAATTTCCTGCGGGATATTCACAGTATTTCATTTGAAGTTTGTGCTACAGAATTAATGGCGCTGTTGTTGGAGTGTACCGAAATCAAGAAGCTATGGCCAATCTACAACAGGGCACTAAAGCGCTTTGATCCAAAATACGGACTTTATGAATATGAAGCACGTAGCGGATACAGATACCTGGTAATTGGAAAACTGGGCAAATTTCAAACGTGCATAGAGTCTTTTAATAGTTTGTATAAAGGTATAAATGTATTGCGCAGCCTAGCCGAGCAATTTGGCATTGATAACAGATTCTGTAAATACGGCACGGATGACCGAGGAGAATTGCTCCCAAAACCGGACCGGACCAATTTACCTGAAGTCGAACAACACAACCGGCAAGTCGAAAACGCCATTGATTTT
Organism: Flavobacterium kochi; assembly: GCF_048286715.1. Classification (NCBI taxonomy): domain Bacteria; kingdom Pseudomonadati; phylum Bacteroidota; class Flavobacteriia; order Flavobacteriales; family Flavobacteriaceae; genus Flavobacterium; species Flavobacterium kochi. Next base: position 163,275 of record NZ_JBLVPW010000002.1, on the reverse strand, counting down.
TTATTAAAAAACAGGCCAAGCTTTGCCATTTTAGACAAAGGCAGGTCTGCTGAAGAACGCAGTTGTATTTGGGTTGAAAAGGGTCACTTTTATGGCATGGGATATATTGCGTCGGATATTGGATTTACTGATCCTTCCGAGATAAGGGATTATGTCACTCCATACAGAAGCAATCAATATAGTATGCATTTAATCCTTACTTATGCGGAGAAATATCCGGGTAAGGTTCTTTTTAAACAAACACATAAGGAATTATGACACTCTTCAATGACACCGAAATATTTACATCAGGCAATGGCGGAAAAAAGGTTTTTGACCTTCCGGATACCGAACTCATGCTATATGACAATTTTTTCACCAAAGAGGAATCCGACCACTACTACACCATCCTACTTAACAACACGTCATGGCGTGAATCTGCTATGGAAATTTACGATAAAACAGTTACTGTCCCAAGAATGATTTCCTGGTATGAAGACAGAGACAATCCAGGGGCCGATCTGACCAAGCCTGACTGGACACCCGAATTATTACTAATTAAAGAACGGGTGGAAAAAGAAACACAGGTCCAATTTAACTGTGTTTTGCTAAACCTTTACCGCAATGGGAAGAATGGCGTCGCATGGCATAGTGACCGCGAACAGAATTTTGGCAAGGATGCAATTATTGCATCGGTTAGTTTCGGTGAAACCCGAAAGTTTTGCCTGCGTCATAAGTTCAGGAAAGAGATTCCTCAGGTAGAAATCCCCCTGCATCATGGATCACTTTTATTGATGGCGGGAACAACCCAAAGTTTTTGGCAACACCAGGTACCAAAGACGGCAAGAGACATCCTGCCCCGTATCAACCTTACTTTTAGACAGATTAAGCGTCAATTGTAATAAATTACTGAAAGTCTCCCAAAATGTAATCAATAAATTATTAATTTAGTAATAGGGCTTGCCAATGGCAACTTAAATGAAAAAATGACTGACAACAAAGAATTAATCCGATTTTTAGAAGCACAAAACCAAGTGTATCTAAAGGCGCTCTCCGAAATAAAAAACGGTAAAAAGACCACGCACTGGATGTGGTATATCTTTCCCCAAATTAAAGGACTGGGCTCCAGTGAGACTGCACAATATTATGGAATAAAAGATTTGAATGAGGCGACTGCCTATTTACAACATCCCATCCTGGGTAAACACCTGGTTGAAATTTCTGAGGAAGTATTAAATCTCAACGGAAAAACGGCAGCTGAGATATTTGGAACTCCTGACGATATGAAATTACGTTCCTCCATGACATTATTTGCAAACGTGAAAAATGCCGATCCTGTATTTCAGCAGGTATTGGTGAAATATTTCAATGGATTACCCGATAACCTCACACTACAATTATTAAAGTAGGATATGGGTCGCAAATGCCAGGAACTACGGAAAAGTACAGTAAAGTGAACAGTTCCCAGAAAAGAGAAATGATTAATCGGTGTTTTCCGAATATTAAAGCAATAAAAATTAACAACTTAAATTATACAATATGTATAATTATTTAGTATATTTGTCTAATGAATTTTAGCATAAAATGAATGTAAAAATATTAAAAATAGCAGCGGATATTTTAGTAGATGCTAAAATTTCAGATTCAAAATCAATAAAGTAAACCTTCCTTCGATGACTGATGGATGGAGGTTTAATTTTAGAAAACACTCAAAAGGCAAAGGTTTTGAAACCTATGTTTTGGTATGTGAAGAAACTCCTAAAAAAATTGAAGGTTGCTTAATTTTTGAGATGAAAAGTAAGATAGAACCTTATATGGCGTTTATTGAAGTAGCACCTCATAATAAAGGTAAGAAATAAAGAATATGAAAATGTCGCTGGTTGTTTAATTGCGTTTGCCTGTAGGCTGAGTTTTAAAAAAGGGAAAGGTGATTATCTAGGCTATTTAGCATTTGATGTCATGGAAGAAGATAAAAAAGACGAAATAAAATTGATGGCTTTATATTCAACAAAGTATAGTGCGCTTAGGTATGGTGAAACCACTATGATTATACCACCAGTTGGAGGTCAAAAGTTAATTAATGAATTTTTAAATTAATGGATATGAAAAATAAAGAAATTCAAATTGAGGATATTTGGAATGATAAAAAGAAAGGTGAATTAAAAAAAATTATTTCATCTGATGCTGTCAAACAATCCAAAGAAAGAGTATTGACTAATCAATTGCTTTCTATTCAATATAAATTAGAAGATTATATTCAGAATGATAGTGACGATGTGGAGGTTTTAAAAATTCTTGACTTTGTTAAGATGTATTTAAAGGTTCTTAACCTGACTAAAAAAGAATTAGCTACTTATTTTGAAATGAGAGATAGTAATCTCCATAAATATCTTTCAGGTGAAAGAAAACTAAATGCAAAATTAGTTTTAAAACTCAGTACATTCTCCCATACAAAGCCTGAACAATGGTATAGAGTTGAAGTAAAGAATGAGTTAATCGAGCTCAAAAAAGAAAAAGAAAACGTAGAATATTATAAAAAATTCGATTACCGTAATTTGGTTGGGATGTAAAAAAACCACAAGGAATTAACTAAGCTCTCATTTTGAGGGGATTTTCTGTGTTGCTTATTCCGGTGAAAATGTTCGCCCTATTCCGGTTTAAACTGGTTCTCTTTCAATTTTGGTAATATCGGAATCGACATGGATAATACTATTTCTTATTGAAAGCCCCCGCCCAATTAGACAGCGTCCCTGCATACTAGGAAGCAAATCTATTATTTAGTTTGACTCAAGATCAACAACACTAGCTTTGTAATCTTCTTTTTTAACACGGGTTGATTTACCTTCTTTAAGCTCTTTTTTGTTTTTCTCTATTTTTTTTACAAATTCAGGATTATATGATTTTTCTTTAGAAATCTCAAACTTGATTTTCAAAGCTTTCAATCACTTGCTTGTCCACAATAATATTTGTTTTGCCCACTAAATAATCAATAGAAACTTCCAATGATTCTGCTATTTTTTCTACAACTTCAATAGAGGGTTTTATATCTCCTCGCTCATATCTCCCGATTACATCTCCTGAAGTCCCTATGATTTTACCCAAATCTGCTTGAGAGAAACCTTTTTTCTTTCTAATGAGCATTATGTTTTGTCCTAGTTCCATAATTATAAGTATTAAAAATGCTTGTAAAGTCATTGATTAAACAAATTTACAAGAGTTAAAAGTCATAAACAAGATTTTTTTTGCCAATACATCGATAGTATCTTTCTCCTCTAATACATCACTATTTTATGAAAACACCTAATTTGATGCATTACCATAATTGCGTATTTAACCACTCGTACCTTTTTTTATTTAGGTTATTTATATTTAATTATTTTCCTAATAAAATATCAAGCAAATTTATCTCACAAAAAAAAGCCCTCATTTCTGAGAGCTTGATTATTTTAATATTTGGTATATTTCAAAAACGAAGATTTCTTTTGTCCACAATTATATCTTGATAGATAACTCCAAATGTCCACCTAAACCGAGTTCAACAATTTTTTGAAGTGTCGAAAATCTTGCTTCTTTTACATTGTTTTCAATTTTTGAAATATATGATTTTGTAGTTCCCGCTTTTGCAGCAAGTTCTTCTTGTGTTAACCCTTTTTGAAGTCTGGCATCATGTATCATTGCTCCAATTTTAAAATTTTCGTAACCAGCATCAAGTTCATTACGTTTTGCAGTGCCAGTTTTACCGTAATATTTGTCCTTAAATTGGTCAAGTGTACTGATATTGTTATTTTTCGTTTTCATATTCGTTTTTGATTTTAATTGCTTTTTCAATTTCTTTTTTTGGAGTCTTCTGCGTTTTCTTTTGGAATCCGTTTGTTAGAATTATTAGTTGTCCTTCATCAAAAAAGCAAAGGATCCTAAATATATCACTTCCTTGCTAAATCCTAATTTCAAACAACCCTTCTGTATTTTCAAGGTGCTTAAGGTACGTTTCAGGAATCCTTTCTAATTTTTCTATTAATTCGAAAGTCCAGATAATTTACGCTTTAACTTTTTCGCGTTGCTTTCGTTGTTTTCTCATATTACAAATATATAAAAGTTGTACCAAAGTACAACTTTTAGTTAGGTAATTTTACGAGTCAATTCCTAATGCCAATATGATTTTTCCATTATCAGCTTTATAAACCTGAATATCTGTCAATACTAAATCAGCAATATCGTGTCCCCAAATACCATTTTATCAATAATACGAAAGTAGATTTAGTTTAATTATTTTCCTAAAAATTTCTTACCTATAACCAATAAAAAAGCCCTCGAATGAGGGCTTTACTTTTTAGCAGCTTAATTTATATTATAATGAGCTAGGCTTTATTCTTACGATTTTACCATCCTTCATGACAACTAAATCGCTGTTTGCTTTCTTTTTAAACTCAATTAATTTTTCGTAAACTTTATCCATTCCGTCTAAAATCTTCTTTTGAGTCGATGTTGTTTTGTGCTTTTCCATGTTTCGCTGTTTTTAAGTTTATCGAACTTAATATTATTTAATTTTTTTTATTTATTAGGTTTTATAATATTGTAAGTATATTCAATCATGTTTTTTTATGATCTATTCATCTTCTCGCATTTCATGGGATACCAATGTCAAACATTACATCAGAAACGGATTATACGATAACTTACCCAATACCATAAAAGCCAAAATTCCCAAATCAAACAAGCATCGTTGGGAACATGAAACAGCCGACAAGTACCTCGGTTGCGAAGTCGCTAATTTTATAAAAGAAGAATTAGAGCTTATAAAACGAACTGGAGAATCCAGAAATGCAAAAAAAATAATGGAAGCTTATTTCAAACTTTCTGATACCTATCATGAGATTATCGGTGAAATAAAAGGAATCAAACGACAAATAGCTTCACAAAAAGAAAAATTAGTAAATGTCATCAAAATGGTAAAAGACATAGTTCCCGTTGAAAGTGCATTAAAAGTCTTCAATATTTCCAGAGCTACCTATCACAATTATAAAATATTGGTTATCAATAAATGCGAGTCCTCGTATTTATTGTGGTGTGTCAAACAATACCCGCACCAACTATTAAAAAGGGAAATTTTATGAATCAAAAAATATATGGAAAATCAAAACTATCTGCATTGGTCTAAATCTTCCGTTTACTTGTTGGCATTACGAAACAAAGAAATCTCTTTTGGTTTGACTACTTGGTATAAATACTCCAAATTATTAGGATATAGTACAACAAGACACCTGCATCCGAAGAAATTATATGGCTCGCTGATGAGTTATAGACCCAATGAAATTTGGTGTGCCGATGTAACGATTCTGAAAACGTTAGATGATAAAAAACACTATATTCATTTTTTGATGGATCATTATTCTAAAATGATTCTAGGATACCGCGTTGAAAATAGTTCCAAGCCAAAAGCCATTAGAGATTTGTTGGAACAAGCATATTTGAAACACAAAATCAAAGAACCCATCACTTTAGTCACCGATGGCGGTGTGGAGAATGTAAACACCACAGTTCATGATTTTTTAGATACTACCAATCAAGATATCGAACACTTAATAGCTCAAAAAGACATTCCCTTTTCCAATTCTAAAATTGAGGCTTTCAATAAAATCATCAAACACCAGTTTTTGTTGCCCCAAAACTTAACCAACAGAAAACAACTTGAAACTGCTTTAGGGGCAAACGTGTTAACTTATAACACAATACGTCCACAACTCTCCCTACAAGGGAATACACCTCAAGAAACTTTTTTAGGAAAACTCATAGCTTTAAAAAGCTATAAAATCCATTTCCCTGAACATAAAATCCTGAGAATATCAGAAAACCAGCAAAATAGTTGTAAAGGTTGCAGGTAATATTGGAATAGTGAAAAACCAATTCCGGTTTTTCTCCTGCATGGTTTTTTTATTGCTTCAAAATACTCGTGCTTTATTTTGATAATATCATAACATCCTTACTTTTAAATCAATTCCTTATATCAATACTTCGGTAAATAATCACTTATTTCACTAAAAACCAATAAGATAAGTGGTTAAAAATTTGGCAATACCCGTAGATTTTCATATATTGTAAGATTATTCCGTAATTATACAATTTTGAATCCACAGGCAAGCCAAAATATTAAATCATTGATAATGATGTTATTAAGAAGCGACAAGTTTAATTTATTAACTAACCCAAGGAAAAAGTTTATTTCCAGTGTCCTTTTTTCATTTTTAAGCATCAAAGGTAGAATAAATTTCCTTCAATTGGAAAGGTATGGTGAATATTGCCAGGGCAAACGCATCATAAATTAATTAATTTCTCCAAATATTGATTATCCCACCCAGCTTTAAGGCGCTTACCCTTAACTCCAACTTTAGTGGTTTTTTCGTTTTTAAGCAGATTCAAGGCAATTTTAGTGAGGACAGAGAAGTCTTGAGCGGCATTAGTATCTCTTTTTCTGCTCTGATCTTCCAAAAATGCTACATCTAATGTCCAATGTAGCTTATTGGAGTAAAAGCGGCTGTGATACTTCCGCTTCCATCGTGCGAAGTGGTCAGAAAGATATACTTCTCGGTAACATCGTCACCATTGCCTACACGGATATAATCGGGCAGTTTGGCTGTAATAAATATGCGTTCGCCATCGCCCAACGCTCCTGCGGTTTCGTACAAAATTCCCTCGCCACCACCTACAATCTCATCAAAGAAATTGAACGCCTCACGGTTTTGTACAATGTTGTGATAGTCCTTGCCCACAACGCCTAATACCGCATTGTTATCGGTACGGATGTTGGCGTAATAGTTGGGCACTTCCAATTCGCTACTGCCTATCTCAATACCGTTTGCAGTTTCGATAATGCCCGAACCTTTTGTGTATAGCGGACTTTTAGCCACTTCATAGTCTAATCCTGCGTGTTTGATAGCTTCTATGCTTGTTGGGTATTGCTCCACGATTTGCCCCAAGCCGTGCCACGCTTTTTCTTTTACGCTAAAGAATGAATAATGTCCTGTGTTACTGTTGAAATTGATATTATGTGCCATGATAAAATGATTTTAAAAAGTTTGAATATTAGTTGTTAAAAAGGGAGGTCATCCTGTGTCTTGTTATTGTTGGTTCCTGTGGTAGCTTGTACTGTTTCGGATTTTTTGCCACCTCCGTGCAGTTTGATTTGCGAGGTATTGAAATTCAGCCCTGCGTGTGTTTCTCCGTCATTGCCTGTCCACGTTCTTGCACTTACCCTGCCTGTAAGTTCCACAAGAGTACCTCTAGTGAGTATCTTCGCTACCTTTGGGCTAATCCAGTAAGCACAATCAAAGTAAGTTGTCTGCTCTATACGTTCGCCCGCTTTATTTCGGTAGCTGTCGTTGGTTGCTACTGAAAAGTTTACTACTTGTTTGCTGTTCAACAATGTGCGTACCTCCGCATCTTTTGTCACTCTTCCAATGATGTTCATGATTTCTACTTTTTTAATTATTATTTTTTTGAAATTTTATTATTCGGCAATGAGAGGAGGTGCTGTTTTGTTTCATCATTACCATTTTTAATATTTTATTTCTCATTGCTGACATTTTTTTTATTCGTTTAAAGAGCCGGAGTATGCTATGTTTTGTTTCATGAGCATAAAAAGGTGAGTGTTTAGCAATAGCAAGGCTTTGATAAAAAATACAACCCGGATGGGTGGAGATTTTTTATCAAATCTGAAGGACCTGGCCTTGCTATTGCGTTAAGAACACGGAGTTACCTTTGCTCCTGAAATAAGACAAAAGCATACAGGTTTTTGAATAAAAAAATGAAAGGGAAGCAATGATGATTGTAGTGGCCAAGTGCAAATGAGATTAGAATGACACACCTGTCTCCTAAGATGGCAGCGAAGCCCAAAAACTATATTCACTACAAATAAAATCACACAATTGCATAACAATTATTAATAAAATGGCAATACTTTTTATTACATTTGATTTGTGAACTTCTTCGAAAAAATAGGAATTATATCTTCCGTTTTAGGAATATTATCGTTTTTTAAAATCGGTATAGATTTGCCAGCTCTTTTAAAAAAAATCTCATCATATTAAAAATATTGATTTTTCTAAAAAAATACTATTTATTTTAATTATTTGTTCGAAAATCTAATTATTTCAGCAATTAAAAGATTACAAATAACACTTTCAACTTATTATAAAAAAAGAAAAAAGCAACTCTTTATCAGGTTGCTTTTGTTACTTTAATTGATTTATTTTATGCTCTACATATACGTCAAAAGTGTATGTATTTACAAGTTACGCTTAAACTATCCATAACAAAAACTAATTAACAGAGCATGAATATTGATGTCAAACTAAGGAATCTTCGTGTCAAATTGAGACAAAATTCTAAAAAAATAATGGATGATGTGATACAAAGGCATGTCCCGAAAATTAGTTCGAAAGATAAATCGAAAATAGAAATTTGTGTATTTTGTGCTAATCAAACTAATTTGACAAAAGAACACGTATTACCAAGATGGACATTTGAAAATTGCACTAAAAAATTCTTTGTTACGGATATAAATGGCAGCGAACAAACATATAACAAAACTACAATTCCAGTTTGTGCCGACTGCAATAATAATTTACGAGGAAATATCGAAAAATACATAATTTCATTATTGGATAATACTGATTTATCAATAACAATCTATAGCCAGGAACAAATTCAAAACATAATTCGCTGGTTGGAAATAATAGAATATAAATTTCAATTGTTAGAAATTCGCAGAAAATTTATAAAATCAAAGTCTTCAGAATATATCCGTTATTTAAGAGATATTCCTGTTTCTATAATGAGAGCAAATATAAATTATTCGCCACATAAAGCAGTTTCACAAATCAGACTTGCCCAGAAAAGAGTAACTACTAAATCAAAAGACAATAATGAAAACTCATTGGTTATTTTTAAAACGAAAAATGAAAGCTTCTATTTCTTTCATCACTTAAACGATTTTATTTTTCTGGAACTGCCCAAATTTGGAGTAGCATTTTTTTACTTTTATTCGCGAGAATTTGAAAATAATGAATTTGCTAAAGATGAGGCAATGAAAATTGTGAAATCAATGTACGAATCATAATGTACGAGGATTTATCGCTTTCCAAAAATGAGGCTGCTAAGATTGCCATTAACACAGTTTTCGATTTTTTGAAAACCAATGATATAAAAGTGATATTCGTTTGTCATGATTCAGAAAACTATAATATTTACTCAAATTTGTTAAAAGAAAAAGCCCCAAAATTTTGGGGCTTTGAATTATTTTAAGAAATTTTGGAAGTCTTCAAAGGCCTTTTCCTTTTCTAGCTCTTGATTTGGATCTAAAAGGACATTCATTATTTCTTCCTCTTTTTGATAATCCCAAAGAAAAATACCTAAATATCCTAGTCCCCAAAAATCAATATTACCTCCTTTTTCTTTAGAGTTAAACTCAATTTGATTTAAACTTCCAAAATCACCATCATCATAAGAGCAATATTTAATTTCAAACCCTTCGAGAGTAGGCCCTATATTGGCTTTAAACCACAATATATTTTTAGTTGAATCCATATTTTTTTATTTTACTTGTAATAATTAGGAGAAAGTTTTTTGAATCGTAGGCATAATTTGTCCTCCTTGTTTAGCAAGCTGACTTTGCATTGCTCTACCTGCATTTGGTCCAATTGTTTTAAACCACCCTTCAACTCCTCCTTGTAATAATTTATGGATATTGTTTGTATGCCAGACTAACATATCTCAGGATCAAAATACCACATAATTTATATTTTTTTTAAACTATACTTTGGTTTAACTATTATATTCAAAATTAAAAGGGATGAACATTTTGCTCATCCCTTAAAACTACATTAGACTAGTTATTTTCAATAAGTTAAAAATATCTGTTCATTAACTTTGAAGATAACCGCTATTTACTTTGATTTAATATCGAATCTATCTTTCTTCTATCCCATAAAAGTAAAGACATCTTTCCAATTTTGAATAGTCTATCTGGATTTACATTATGATTTAATGCCCAACTTATCCATTTTTTAATTGTAAACTCCCAATAAATCCAACCAATAACTCCTCCAATAATTGCGCTAATTTTGCCATTTACTTCTAAATAAGCTGTTAAGCCAAACCAAACTAGCACTATTATTGCTACGGATGGTATATTAACCCATAAATAACCTTTAGTTATGAGTTCTTGAGTTGATATTTCCTTATTATTCACCATAAATTTAATTTTTAGTTTAGACTTAAGAAACTTATTAATCTTTAAATAATTCTAAGTCATCTTCAAGCCATACACAAGGAACACCATTATAATAATCTCTTATCCTGTCTTCAACGTGATTAGCCTCCCATACTGCCGCTCTTTCCAGACCTTTTACTTTTTCCTTCGTTGCTGGTGTACTTTCACCTGTATTTGGATTGTAAAATTCAAATCTATCTGGATGTAATGCATCTTGGATAAATTGCATCGGTTGACTTTTTAAATTTTGCCTAATATTCATTTTTCCGACTATCGGCCAATGTCCTTGTGTTATTACATCATTATAAACACCTATAATGAATAAAATAGGTTTGTCTTCTAATACTGAAAAATCGGTTAATCTCGTTTCACTTTTATAATCAAAAAAAACATACCCCCCTTTATCTAATATTTGGGCGTAAGTATAATATTGATTTTCAATATTGATTTCAAGTATTGAACCTTGTGTTATTTTTTGCTTTTTCATAATTATATTTTATTATTGCCCAAATTCCTTTTTTGCAGCATTCTCATATACTTTAGCATTTGGATTTTTAGGACTTACCCCATTTATAGCATTTCCTGAAGTACCCCCCTCTGATTTTGCACCACCGTTTTGCTTTATAAGTTGTTGTTCTCTTCCCCTAATTGCATCTTTATTGGTTGATGATTTATCAAGTTTGGCAGGACCAAATCCATCTTTGTTTTTATGATGTTTTGCATCTCTTGCTGCAACATTCTCCCTTGGAGTTTTATTCCCACTAGTTCTTCCAGAGTAGGTTTCTTTAGTTTCTTTATTAGTTTTAGTATAAGTTTGGTGAGTCTTTTCTCCTTTGGTTGTTTCAGTAGCCTTTTCAACCGCTTTAGCTTTAGCAGAATTTATTATCGTTCTTGCTCCACCAGCTAAAACTGCCCCTGATACTAGTGCCTTATTCGATTTCGAATCATTATAATTTCGAGAATCTGTCTTTGCATTACCTGATGGTGCGTTTGCAAATTCAGAATAAAGTAAAGCAGCAACAACATAGACACATATTGGACATCTACCATCTGGGTCATCAAATCGAATAGGGTCATTATAACCGTAAGAATATGGATTTAAATTGTCGGTATTAAATCTCCACCATTTCCTAAAGTAGTCTTCATGGCAAAATCTACTTCGTCATCATCATCTTTATCAATATCGTTCGGATCAAACTTAAAATCAAGATCATTCAATAATGGATCAATATTCACCCATCGACCAATAGCAGGATCATAATTTCTAAAGCCATAATCGTACAACCCAAGCCCCAGCTCGTCTTGCAGCTCTTTTCCGTTGTACTTATACTTATAAGGTTCTGCAAACCTTTTTTATATAAAACAGCCCCTTGCAAAAAATCTCAATAAAAAGAACGTCCAACTACATTTTTCAATAACACGAAAGTAAATGTAGTTTAATTATTTTCCTAATAATTTCTTACTTATAACCAATAAAAAAGCCCTCGAAAGAGAGCTTTGATTTTATGTTAATCATCATAATGAAATCTACACTGTATTATGACGCCCCTTTGGTCAACACCTTTAGTACCTGATACTTTATAAACTAATCTATGTTCGCCACTAATTCTTCTTGACCAAAAACTTTTCAAATCATGTCGTAAAGGTTCTGGTTTTCCAATTCCTTTGAATGGATTTTCCCTAATGGATTTTATTAATTCTTTAATTTTTATAACTGTATCTGAGTCGTTTTCAATCCAGTATTCAAACTCTTCCCAACCATTCTTTGTAAAGACTATATCCATTTTTAAGCTGGTTCTAATTCATCAAAATTGTAAGTGGTCAGTTTACCTTTCTCCATTTGTTCAATAGACTCAGTAAGTCTTTTTCTATTTGCTTTGGTTGAAAGTAAGTGTTGCGTTTCCATAATTGAATTGTATTCTTTAATTGAAATTATTACAACTGCGTCTTCTTCATCATTTCTTGGAACAATAATAGTTTCTGAAGATTCAGAAACTTCATCAAAATAGCCTTTAATGTTTTTTCGTAGTGTTGATATGGTTACTGCTTTCATAATACTTGGTCTAAGATGTACTTTTTAACGATGTACTTTTTAACGATGTACTTTTTGTTGTACGCCCAAAGGTACAAAAAAGTTTCTTAAAATTGAAATAAAATATCCATACACTTTAAATACTCGAAAAATGCTGATTAATCAATTCGCTTTGTTCCAAAGTATTAGTTAAAGAAATAAAAATTGAAATTCATATCAGATTCTTATTATCGCTATTACTCTTTCTTTTTTTACGCATTTCTTCTAAAACATTTATAGGAATCCACTTTTTTTCTTTTTTAGAATATTCCACAAATAATGGATGCTCATATTTTGGATTTACTTCCTGAGTTTTTAGAAAATCTAAGATTTTATCCAAAGATTCACCAATGATTTCATCACTTAGATTTCCTTTTAACTCAAAATCAAATCCAGTATTTTTATCAAGTTTAACTTTTACTCCAAAAGTAATTTCCTTTTCTTCCTGTGTTTTTGATGTGACTCTATAATATTTCTTTCCTAATATTTTACTTCTAACAAAAATTATTGTCTGTTTCATTACATCCCAACCAGCATTAGTACTAATTCCTTTAAGGAACTCAATTATCAAAGGCTGACTTATAGCAAGATATGTTACAAAACTAAAATCTTCGAGACAAGCGACAGTTTTTCTACTTGAATCAAATGTGCTTAACTCTAAATTAGCAGTTGATAATTGGTCCGAAATTTCTTTTAAATCAGCCTCATTTATCTCGCCTATATATTTCAAATGAACTACGTTATCATCTTTTTTTAAAGAATTTAATCTTTCGTTGATCAATTCTTCTTCTTTTTTAAAAATATCTTTTTCCATGAATCTGATTTTGTAACTTGTTCTTTATAGTTTTTAATTCTAGATGGTCTTTCATAATATTACAGTTAAATCATAAATTATCTATTTTTCATATGACAGTCTTTTAATGCTTTACCACTTTTACATGGACAAGGATCATTTAGTGAGTAATAGCTTTGTTTGACTACAAAATCAGGTTCACCATTAAAAATTCCAGACTCTCCTGATTCAGCTAATTTTAATATTTCATCTAATTCTTTTTTAGCCCTTTCTTTATCTTTTTCAGTCGGTTTTAATCTTCCTGATAATTTTAAGTTGAAAGTTTTATCCCAAATCTTAAAAGTTTCGGTGTCTTTGTCAGGGGGATATCTTGACCAATTATCAGGAGTGTTCAGTTTTTGGAATTTTGCTAAATCTTCCTTTAATGATAGAAGAGATATAATAGTAACTCCTTTTGGTTCAATAACATTATATAATGTCACAAGAAATTTGTCATTTGTACTGAATACTTTTGCAAAAGGTGCATAAAATAAATATTCTAAATCCAGTAAGTTTGTTTTTCTCTCTCCCAGAAGATTATTATTAATCCCAATATAATACATTGACACTATTGAATAGCAATAGAATGTATATTCTGCAAAAGTTTCTAAATCAGGAAAAGATTCACTATTCCATCTATGAAATATTGCTTCTGTTGTTTTAGAATCAATTTTAAAGTATTCTAACATTTTCAATAACGCCTCTTCGGGTTCAAGCTCAACATTCATTCTCTCGAGAAAACGTGCTTTTAGTGCTTTTAGCTCTTTTAATTCTTCTTCATCTGAAAGTTTTTTATTTCTTTCTTTACTATCTCCCATGTGTCTCTTAATATCTGCCAAGTGTTCAAAACATTTTTTAAAATCATCTATGACATTATCATCCTTAGATTCACTCCTCCATAAATCTGAAATAATTTCATCCAGATTATCAAATTTGCCCTCTTTCCATCGTTTTACAGATTTTTCCTCTTCTGTTTCCTTAAATTTCAGTCCATTTTTTCCTTGAGAACTTATTGACCTATCAGCAATTAAAAAAGGTCTGTTATCGGCACCAATAAATTCTCCTAACAGTGATTTCTCAATAACTATTCCATGTCTCATGTTGACATATGCATTATATGGAAACATTTTTTTAGACAAATTAATAACCATATCCTTAGGCGTAATCTTTCCTTTTTTTTCTTCTTTTGATAAGTCACCTAAAATCTCATTCACCAAAAGAGGTGCTATGGTTACATCATAGTATCTATGCAATTCAATTATATTCCCGTAATTTAATCCTTGAAAAGTTGATTTATCTAATAGTATAGGTAATGACATATTTCTTTAATATTGGTTAATCATCAAATATAAGAATATCAAATTGGAAAATACCGATTAATCAATTCCCGTTGTTCCAAAGTATTCACTTTAATATACTTCTCGGTAGTCCCTGGCCATTTATGTCCAGCCAGTTCCTGCGCACGTTCCAAAGGAATCTTTTTTTCATTCAGCCAATTGCAGATTACACTCATGCGGATAGTCTGCGGATTGAGTTTCCTGTCGGGAAACAATCCCCTTAAAGGCTCAATCATGGCATGAATACTGTCCACAGTGATGGGCTTGCCTAGTTTGGTTACAATGAACTTATCCGTACTACCTTGCAGTAAGGCAGGACGGGTTTCATTGATATAATTTGAAAACAAAATCATTTGTTTAGACACCAATTCCAAGGTTCTTTTATTTAAATTCTTAGAACCTTTAACATGGATTGTCCCATTATCCAAATCAATATCCTTTACGGTTAGCCTGATAATTTCATCACTGGCAAGCCCTTGATAAATCAAAAGTGACAATAAAACGTTATTTCTGATATCCAAATGCTTGTAACGGTTCTCCCGTTCCATTAGCAGTTGCAGTTCCATACTGTTAAACAAATCCTGCACCTGAATCGCCTGATTGCTTTTTATTTTAATGTTCAACCTTTTGCATGGATGGTCGGTTCTGTAACCGCACATCACCAGATAATCGTAGTATTTTTTTATTGCTGATAAGATGACAACCCTATACTGACCGTTCGACTGCTTTAGGCTGATTTCATCCATATACATGACAATATTCTCGTATTTGTATCGCTTGGCTTTGGGATTTAACTTTAAAAAGTGGTTAATCGCAAACAAATAGCTTGATACAGTCTGTTTGCTATAATTTTGGAGCAGGAACTGCTCTAGTGTCTGTTTTGTCATGAGCCAATTACTTAAAAAGTTACTATCGGTTTTCGTTTCTTATTTTTGATGGCATAGATATACGTTGTATTAATATCGGAATGCCCTAAAAAACTGCGTATAAAGTCAATTCCCGCATTGTTTTCAGCCAAATGGTATGCAATACTGTGGCGCAGGCAATGCAATGTAATATCCTTCTGAATGAGTTCGAATTTTTGGGTTTGCTCAATCATCTTTTTCAGGGTGTCATTAAGGTTTTCTCCTGTACTGCGTTTGCCTTTGCTATTGATGAAAAAGGCTTCTTCCAATTGACTTTTGCCAATCAGTTTTTGACTTCTTTCTTCCCGTATATACTTTTTCAGGTATCCAATTACCGAATCGCTCATGGGAACTTCCCGCCTTTTGTTTCCTTTTCCTTTTCTCACTACAATCATTCCCGTATTGAGTTGTACGTCCCGTACATCCAATGCGCTGATTTCCGACCGTCTCAGTCCGCATCCATAGGCTACCGACAGCAAAGCCTTTTCCAATTCATTTTCCGTATGTTGATAAACAATTTTGATTTCTTCCACGCTCAGGATATTCCTTTCTTTTTGAATACCCCCTCCATAGGTTGGGATATAATAACCGTTTTCAATTTCCTTGTTTTCCATCAGGTGCAACACAAACAGTCCCTGCACAAAAAGATGGAATTTGATACTTTTCTGCGACAGTGTGCCTTCGCCTCTTTGCTTGGGTCTTGCAATTAAATACTCAAAATACTTTATGGATTCCTTTGTGGTCACCTCCCTGATTTTATTGATTCCCGACTCTTCCAGCCAAACTAAAAATTCCGTTAGAGTATTTTGGTACATTTTGCTTTTTCCCGTTTTGTAGTTCCTCACCTTTATGAAACGGTCAAAGCTATTGGCGAGTTGCACAAAAGCGGGGGTTTGTATGGTCTTTTTCATTGTTTTTAGTCTTCTTAAATGGTGGCGATTTAAAGTCTTCGCTTGCGCACTCCGCGGAACACGGAACACCAGTATCGTATGCCCATTAATTACTGAGGGTCTGGCGTTCCGATGGTGTTCCGTGGCGTTCCATTTTTACATTTTTTAATCTTAAAACTGTTCCAGTTGTTTGTACAACTCTTGCTTTATCCTACTCTTTAGTTTTTCCATATTATCCCAATAACCAATTACATATTTAAATCCCCTGTTTACAGAACCTTCAACCGTCTGAACGTATTCCAGTTCCTGTAAAAGTTGCATGTACCTGAAAGCCGATGTCTTGCTGATATTGAGTTTTTGGCGGAGTTCCCTGATGGTAAAGCGGTGTGTTGTGCCACTATTTTGGCTCTTTACATAGCCTTTAAGGTTTTCAAAGAACTGTCTTGTACTTTTATCAAGCTCGTCTACTTTGATGATAATCGAGCTAAAGAAAATATCAACGGCAGACTTCACGTCTTCTTTAGTGGCAATCAGTCTGCCTTTCGTATCTGTTTTTCGCTGGTACTGGTGCAGGATGGCAATCTGTGAAACAAAATTTTGAAACTGATTGTTGAGCCTTCTAAGCATCTTGGCTTCGAGAGGCAGCATGAGTTTATCAGCAAACGGATTGATTACTTCGTAGGATTTCAATACCCGCATGGCGTTTCGTAATAACTGCGTTGCCTGCTCTTGGTTTTCGTTGCTACTTTTTCCAGCGATTTTCCTGTTCTGAATTTCTATAATTCGCAGGGTTTGTGCCTGACTTTCATCCACCCCCAAGATTACCGAACGGCTCATATTGTCGTAATACACCTCAGCTTTTGTGGTAGTTGTTAGACTTGCGAAATGCGCCTGTACCTGTTTCATCCTGCCTCGGTTATTACCAAAGATATCTTTCACCACAGTGGAGGAGGTCAGAAACTTGGCAGACTGCATTTCCCTGAAAGCATATTGTGCTTCTTCGTCCAATCCGTCAAAATCCTGTATCACAATTAGTTTATTAATGAGTTCATTATCCCTGTAATGGTATAAGGATTTACTAGTAATGCGGGTCATGTTCATCACATCTTCTTGTGGCATGCACTGGGCTATTCCATTAATCAAATGGCTTTTTCCTTCACCGCTTGAACCCTGTACCAGTCCATGCATCAGGTACGGCATTTTATAACTCGAAGCGAGTACAAAAAGTAGCATCCTGTTTTCTTCTTCCCCTACAATCCCGTTTTCTTCCAATAGTGCATTGATGCTTTCTAAGAGATTGGGCTTAGACAGAAAAGCAATCGCTTTTTCATGTGCCTGTGGTGTAAGTTCCTTTTCGGAATACTTATCCGTTACGGGGTTAATTTCAGCCTCAAAAAGCAAATCGCGATGCTGTTCCAACAAGTCCGTGAGCTGCACTAAATCGGCTTCCAATTCCTGATAATCAAAACCCTGTTTTTCCGAGAGTTCCGTGCACTGGTTCTGCACGTTTGAAAAATCAAACAGGTCTACTTTCAATCGGTGCTTCTTTTGAGTCTCGGTCTCCACAATTTGGAGTGATACCCTGAGGTTACCCAAGTCCATAGGCAGATTGCCCACCACATAAAATGTTCCAGTTGTTCCTTTGTAACTGATTTTATAATCATTGTGTACTTGCAAGGTGACACCTGATTTTTCAGTTGTTGCATTTTTAAAAAGTTTCAGTATTCCGTCCGTTCCATAATTGACCCACATGTCGTTTAGACTGTGTCCCTCTGGCAATTCAACAATTGACAGGGGCACTTCAGGTCGCAGCTGCTGCATTTGTAATCTGATCTTCTCCATAGTCTTACCGCTTTATGATTATTATTGCTTCTAATTCATGTAATGCTTTGATGGCTTCGATATGTTGTGGCAATAGTATCCCTTGGTGCAATGCCATAACCGCTTCCCGCCCGTCGAGTACCTTACTTTGTAACAAGCTGGCACAGTCAATTATGGTGGAAACGATATACAATCGTCTGGTCAGCGGATGCGGGTAGGCAGGATAAATGCCTGTATCATTGAGGTATTCTTCTTTGGGCGAATCCAAATCAAATCGCAAGGCAAAAAAATTGACAATGGAATTGTCTTTGCCGAGCAACGGAAAAATAAGCCCATAACGTCCGAAGACGGTATAGGCTGTCATAGTATCATCCCGAACAGGTGCATCACTTTTGGTAAGCAATCCCAGTTTTACAAACTGGTCTTTTAACTGCTGTTCTTTACGGTGGTGGAACTGTCCCGAGTTAAAGCCTATCCTGAGTTCTGAATAATCCAATCCAATATGCTTTAGGTACTCATTTGGCTTTACAGCCTTGGCACTTCGGATACCTGTTTCAAAAGACCGAAATAAGGTTTCTAAACTTTCCATAATTATTTTCTCAATTACTATTTTTAAACTTTTATATAATTTTAAGAATGACTATAGACCCTTGGAGTTTAGCCAGTAAAGAAATAAAAACAGGAGCAAAATACTGTTATGCTGACCTTTTGGGGCATTCAAAGGCATTGCTTGACAACATCCTATAAAGTATTTTGAAAAACTTTTTTGCTGAATATTGTTTCTTTGATAGTATAAATAAACAAGCATTTGGATATCTCTGCTTTACATCTGCATTCCTGTATATATACTTATTTGCTTTCCTGACTGTGTTATGACATACCTACAATTTTACATACCTGCGTTCCAGCGTACATACTTTCCTTTATACTCTCGTACATGCCTGCTTTTATACATTATTCTTGCATTTTCGCACGCAGATAACAGATATAATCCTGAAATAAAAAGAACTTAATATCGTAGTGGTTAGTTTTTAACGATAGTTTTAATATTACATTTAACAGCAATGCTTTTATAATTCAGCTTTTTACGCTGTGTATGGATTTTTTTCAAATGGTTTTATCATCAACAGAACTCTACAAATCTGACAGAAAATAAAACAGCCTAAAGCTGTTTTTCCCTGTTAACTTTAATCCGCCTGAAAAGGCGGATTCTTGTGTTCACCAGAACACGGCAAGTTGTGTTTTGAGGCACTCGAAACTCGATTAGTGCCTCAAAACAACTTGCCCTGCTGGGAGCTGAAAATACCTTCCGAAGTCAGGTCTTTTTTGCAGAAGTTAAAAATTGATTTTCTAACAAATTGCAGCATTTAGTTATGTTTATTTTACAAAGATAGAATCTAAAATACTGAATATCATAAGCAAAATTTAGCCATGATAAAGGGTTTCGTTCTCAGCTTTTACAAAGATAATATGCTTTTTTATGATATTGATGGTCATAATATGTCCATGAAAGCATGAGCTAAATGTAATTTATATGCTTTATTTTTCAGAAGTATCTTTGAAGTTTTCTTTCTGATTTTCAGTCTTCTCATTTATCACTTGGTCATGATCTACAGGAAATAATGTGCTTATTTCATTTAGCAGTTCGAATTCATCAATTGGGAATAACTGCAAGGCAATTCCCAGAATAAGCCCAACATCAATTGACCGATTTTCTATTGTAACGGGAACTTCAGCTCCATCATGATCCAGAGCCACAATACATAATTTCATCAGGTTTCTTATGACTGAGGCAAGTTCGTAATAATCATATACTTTTATTTCAGCACAGTGAATCCTATTTTTATTGTCAACAGGTCTCAAAGTATTGAGACAATTGGAAGTTAATTTTTTAATAGTTTCTAGCTTTTCAATTTCAACTGTTTCCATGATCTTTATTTTTAAATCGATTAATTCATTTATCAATCTTGCTCAAAACTCAATAGCAATCCGTCCTCAATAACCAAATTGTGTAATTCATACATCAGTTTCTCAACAATAACATTCATCTGATCAACCTCTTCTTTGTTGAGTTTTGACAACTTGTGATTAAGGGTCATATGTCTATCTAAATAAGGAAAGAAATCAGTCCAGAACTGCTCTATTAGATAATTATACTTTCGTATGTCGGCATCTGCATAGATACATAATTGCCATAATGTTTGATTAGACAGATAATTAGGGAGGTAATAGGTTTTTACAAAAATGTATGTCCTGCAAAAGGACATAAAAAATAATGTAAAAAGGGAATCTAAACCTTGGTAGTTTTCTTTAGTATTATTGACTATTGCAAAAAATTGGAAGGCAATATCCTTGGTTGGCTTATAATAAAAATGTAGATCAGCGTGATAAGGATTGTGAGGAATCTCCCAATGAAATTCTGGATGGTAATTGCTGGATGAATGTATCAGGTATTTGCCTTGTATAATGCTAGTAAAGAAACTTTGATGTTGATACAGGTTAGTTTGTATCCAGCTACGGCTGTGGCTCAACAAAACAAAATCATATTTTCCGCCTATTTTGCTTTTTAAGGATTGGTTTATTAATCTTAATTTTTCATTACCCGCACCCGTAGCTATAAGCAAGAGATAATAGGTCGTTTTCTCACCGTAGGTAATTTGATGATATAAGTAGATCTGTTCGACTTCAACCGAGTTTAATATGGTTTCTATTTCAATCTCTAGAATTATATCTTTCGGCTTGTCGTTAGCTTGACATACTACTTCGTGCCTTTCAAATGATCCTTTTTTTATCAGCTTTTTTAATTCGTCAAGCCGTTCTTCGATAAGACGATAGAGACTTTGTTCGGCAATTCCAACTGCTTCATACATTTCATTTCTATAGATTGCATCATCATCGGCGGTTGCTTCTTTTGCTTTTGCGAATAAATCAGTGAGATAATATTTGTTGTGGCTGTTTCTCACAAAGTATTTTTGAATATCAGGAATGTATTCTATAAGATTATTGATCTTATCATCTAAACTCAGCAAAGCTGATTTATTTCCTGAATACAGTTCTTCTAAATATTCAAGATCATATTCAATCAATCTTGCATAAGATGTAAAAACACTGTTTGAACAACCTTCTGAAATCAGATTTTGGACTTGTGACTTATGAAGATCATGATCGTGATAAAAATGGTCTTGAAACACATTAAACCTCTTCTTGAATTTCTTCCAGTCCCGTGTAACGACAAGCGAATCTTCCGATTCTTTATTTTGGTAAATAAGAGCCGAAGGCTGGCAGTAAAATTCAATAAAGGGATGTCCTAAAGAAAATAGATGATGAAGTCTTGTAGAATAGATAAAATAGACATCGATCTGATAGAGATTTCTAACTTTCTTTACCCATTTGTTCTGTTGTAGCTCTTGTGCATCCATATTTTTTTCGATATGGATAAGAAGATATGAATACACGGAAGAGGGCTGTTTGGTAAAAAACATCTGAATGATATTATGCTGATTGACCAATTGTCTGAGGATATTTTCTAAAAACTCGTTTTCGAGTTTTGGAAATAAAAGTTTTTCTGAAGTTTTCATAATGTCGTGTTTTTGAAGATTAGATAAAGGATATTTTATTCTGCTGAAGGTTCAACCTGTTCATTTTTCTTGATTCTCTCAACGCCTCTTTCTCTCATCAGTTCCCCTGCATCGAGCATTTTGATTAAATGAATATAAGGTGTCGTAAGGTCGGAGTCAGGATCTACATAATATGGAGACAATGAAAGCTCTGTGATTTCACATAAGAAAAATTCAAACTGTTGAAGTGTTCTCTCTTCAAATGCACTTTGAAGCACCAAAAAAGGATTGTCGTATTCTTCCTTGGTCAGGGAAGAAAGATGAAATACCGTTTCGGAGCGGGAAGACTCTTTCACTTTCCATTTCTTGTCTTTCCCCTTCAGGTAATAACAGACTTTGAGAAAAGAGCATATAGCAGTATAAAAGACAAAAGCATTCCAGGGAGCATCCTGCTTGTAGACTTTTCCCTTATAGCAGTGAAGTACTGCTTCACTTAAATTCTGTTTATAATAATCAAGATGTGCAAAGTCAAAAATGGCGTCAAATGCCTCAAATGGATTTCCTGCCACAAACCCTGCCCAAAATCTTGTTTCGAAGGATATTTTATTCTTTTTCATAGTGGGAAGATTTTAAATTCACAAGCGAAGTTCCATTCTTTAAAAAGGATAATCTATTCGAAAAGCGGATATAATATCTGATAAAAAGGATATTTTACAGGATATTTTTTTATCTTTGAAACTCAGAATTTTTAATCCAAATGGCTTTATCTTTGAGCCTTCAGAAAATTGATACTCATTATGGAACAGAAAATACATCAGGGAAGAAACGTAAAACGCTTCAGAGAAATGCTTAACATAAAGCAAGAGGCATTAGCTTATGATCTGGGAAATGACTGGAATCAAAAGAAAATTTCGATGCTGGCGCAAAAAGATGTAATTGAAGACAGTCTGCTAAAGCAAATCTCAGGAGTATTAAAAATTCCCGTGGAAGCTTTTCAAAACTTTGATGAGGAACAGGCGGTGAATGTAATTGCAAATACTTTTGGTAATAATGGTATTGGATATCAGAGAAATGATAATCCTACTTTTAATCCTATAGAACAAGTGCTAAAGATGCACGAGGAAAAAATTGCATTATACGAGCGTATGTTGAAAGAAAAAGATGAAATGATGGCAAAGCTTGAAAAATTAATCAATAAATAATTTCGGAATAATTCTTATTCATATTTGGAAAAACTAAACTCGAAAGAAACATTTATAAAAGATATATTAATTCAACAAAGAGACTTTCGAGTCTCTTTGTTGTTTAGGAACATTCTTTGCTCTACTAAATTACCAAAAACTATCACATGAATAAAACTATAAAGCTCCGAGTGAAAAAGGAAATTGACAGAAATAATGAGCTTAAAGTATTGAAACTAAAAGGTTCTTTAATTACCAAAGGCTACACTGAAATTATTCACATTGCAGATGAAAATGAAGACTTTTATCTCAACTCATTTTCGACTTCTGTTGACCATAAAAAAGAAGCTGAGGATTTTATACTAGATTATATTTCAGATAATAATCTTACAGACACTATTACTCTAATTAGCACAAAGAATTAAACAGTTTTTGATTACTCTAATTTCCCCAAGATATCCACAAAAATCTTCCTGAAAATAGTCAGAATTTTGTGGATTTTAAAAGTATATTATTTGAAAAAGTACGCTTCTTTTTTCTATTATTTTTTTATTTGATTTTGTGAAGCGTACACTTTCAAAAGACATTAATAAATGATTTTTCAAGCTTTTTAAAAGGTTAAAATAACTCCACCCAAAGGAGAAAAAATCAGCCAAGGTATTGGACAGTTAGGCAACTACGTGCGCATAATGACAAGTCTCGTTCCTCGTCCTGTCACCCTTCGGGACTTATAGCACTCCGTTTGCTTAACTGTCCAATTTCAAATCTGCTTTCTTTTTTTCCTTTTTCTTTTGGAAAGTAATTTATATAAACAAAAAACAGTATCTCCGCTAATCAACCGAACTGGTATCATGGCTAAAATATAACCATGATAATCTATTGTCCAATATTCTAATTAACTTAGTACTTAACTTTTAAAAATCTCAAAGATTGCCACGTTCCTGCAATCGGCCAGATGTCCGTTTGTTTAACAAACGAATCTGGCTGCCCTTTCCTCGGAACTCGGGGCAGAGACATTAGAAGGTCAAAAAGATTAAGGAATTAAATTATAACTTTAATAAAAAACTGATTGCAAAAATGTTATTATGAATAAAACACACGTTAAAAGTGTATATATTTACAGGTAAACTCAATTATAAACATGCTAAATGCAAGAAATAAAAAAAGAATTAGTCAAACTTTTCGAAGGTGCAAAAGTAAAAAATGAATTCGAGTTTGTTCAAGTATTAATGAACTACAAAGGTATGGGGAGTTTAAGGTCAATGTCAAATTTATATGAATGGTTTGACGCTTTAGACTTTTATAATTCATTATACGAAAAACAAACAGGAAATGAAAAGTATAGAATTGGATGCTTAATATATTCCACTTTTTTTGAAAGCAGTGATTTTTATAACATTATTGGGAGTCTATGTCGAATTCAAATGGGATTTAGAAGTTCATCATATTTATTTTTCAAAACCAAAAAATATGAGAGATTACTTGGTACAGGTGAAAAAATTGGGATGATTTCAGAACTTTTAGAGGATTCAGAGAATCACGAAATACTAAGATTTTTCAACGAAAACCATTTCAAAGAAATTAGAAACACCTTTTTTCATTCGGCTTATACTATAATTGATGGCGATTACCAACTTTTTGACTCTGAACCAATAGTAATTGATGGAATTGGGATAAGGTATTTTAATATCAATGAATTTCTTTTACCGAAAATTTCAAATGTTTTAGAGTTTTTCTACCAATTAAAAGAATGCTTTTTTAGCCATTTTGCAAGTTATGCGGAAAACAAAGTAGTTAATGGAAATTTCCCTAATCCAGTAGTTGCAACAATTTTAGGTTCTCAAGAAGGTTTGAAAGGTTTCAAAATGGAGAAAACAGTACAGTTTAATGGAGAGTGGCACGATTCAGGCATTTTTTATGACGAAAATATGAAGATGTGGACAGGAATGAATATTGTTTTTGATTTTCCTCAAAAAGAAACAGTAGAAATAGATGAAACATTACAACGATATGAAAGTAAAGCTGATATAAAAAATCAAAATGAATTTTGGAATTTAACGGAAAAAATTATTGAACGAAATAATAAAAACGAACTATTAAGAATTCTAAATTTATTAGCAAAATATGGAGATGTTCGCTATAAAAACTTTTACAATGAAGAAAATAGCTATAAAAAAGAAGGTTTAAAAAAGTATATCAAACCTTTCTATGAAAAGGCTTTCGAAATAAAACTTCCAGTTGATTTTACAAGTCTTAAAGACAGAATGAAAGAAATTGAAAAATAAATACACATAAAAATCATTGAAATAATTTACTGCCAATAGCCTTACAATTTATCTTAAAAAGAAAACAAACATTGGAAAAGAAAAAGTCATACAAAAGTATTTCAGGACATTCTCTTGAGGATTTAAAGCATTATCATAATGAAGCTACTAATTTCTTTGGAGCTGAATTAATGATGCTAAAAGATGTAATCCCTAAAATCACAGACGAAAGACAATCAAAAGTAGCGGTACTACTAATAAGTTGTACTCAAACTGGCGCAGCACTTCTCCAGTTAGCAAATCAAACTGATAGTTTTACGACCGAATCAATAATGCTTTCTCGAGCATTCATGGAGAAAATAACAAACTTTTGTTATGCAAGTATTTGTGAAGAAAAGGAATATCGTGCATTTATCTTGCATCCAATTTATAAGCAATACCATTATCTTGGTTCTGTTAAAAGAGATGATGACGTAGGTTATGAACGTATAGGGGAAGCTGCTAAAATGAGAAAAGAAAAGCAAGAGAAATTTAAAGAAAATGCAATTGTTCAAGAAGCACTTGATATGTTCTCAGACAAGAATCCCAAGTTAAATTGGACAAAGAAAACATTACATCAACGTATTGAAGTCCTTGAAAAATGGGGTAAATTTCTTGATGTATTTTTCCGACTTAGCAAAATCGAATATTATTCTGATGCTTCAGAAGCTCTTCATGGTTCATTATATGGCTGTTGTTATGGAATTGGTCTATTTGACCCTGATTTTGACCAAAACAGGAAAGATGAATTGGATAAGAAACTCTATAAAGATAGTGCTTGCAATTTATTGCACCTTGGGATGCTAATTCATGAAGTTTTCACACTCATATCATATTCTGCCGATATTAAAGAAATCTGGGACCATTCATACAATAACAGAGGAATGGCACTGAATTTAAAGTTCCACGTATTGGAAAAAGAAATTCCAATCTCCAAAAATAAAAAAACCTAACACCAGATTATTCATCCAGTAGTTAGGTTTTATTTGATTCAATAAAGATGCGTTTTATTGGTCATTTCAGAATCATTGAACATTTTTAATTATTCAGTTTGAAAACATTCACAAAACAATTCAACATTATCAAAATCAATTTCTTTTAGACTTGGAATTATTTTTTGTATTTGCGAGTATTGTTCATTATTAATCTCATATACCATATAAACATTTGGGTCTTCATTTGTATCTACATTTAATATACTGACCAGTTCATCAATTGACAAATCAATTTCAAAACTTTCTATATGCTTATCGCCATCTTTTTGATAAATGGCTATTTCTCTAGTTACTAACACAAGTAATTTTTTAAACTTGAACATTAATAATTACCAGTATGCTAATACTGTAGAAATATGTATACAGATATGCAAATAGTAATAATTGTGATAATATACCCGACCCAAACGTTTCTATTTTCATATTCAGGTACAAATTGGTCAGTTAATTTTCCGCTAAATCCTTTTAAAATCCAGAAGAGGAATCCACCAATCCAAAGTGATGTGAGTTTTGCTGCGAATGGTTCTTTTGCCATTAATATATTTTATTAAAAAACCTAACACCTGATTGTTCATCCAGTATTAGGTTTTTATTTCGATTCACTATTACAAAAAAATTATTATTTTGAGTTTACTTCCTAATAATCTGATAATAGTTTACAATTAACACCGATTTTTTCTGCTTCTTCCAGAAACTCTTTTGCTAAATTTTCATCATCAATCTCTAGAATTACTTTTACGTCATCTAAAAGAGAATCTACATTAGATTTAGATTGTTTTAAAGATATTCCTAATTTATCCATTTGTAATTTTGTAAGGGATATTTTTTCTAATCCTTCACGCCAGCTTTCTAGCATTATTTTTGCCATAATTTAATGTACTTTAATTGTTATAGGAGACGGAATTTGTCCTTTGTATTTCCCCGTAGTTCTTCTTCCTCCTTGTATTATTACTTCCTTTACATTATATTGACGTCCCAAATCTCTTGCTATGTCCCACAAAGATTCTCTACCGACCTTTCCTGCAGAAGACCCTTGCAAGTGTAACTGATTTAAATATAATTTACCTTCTTTTACAGTAAAATTTGAAATCCCTTCTACAGTTTCATTTCCAATCTTGGAAGAAAACATCATTACATCATCTTCAACTGCTCCTATTTTTACAAGGCTTCCATTCTTAAGAGTGCTTTTGGCTAAAGCTTCTTCTGCCCCAACTGTTGCAGCTTTTGCTCCAATTTTATATTCACTAGCAGCTCCAAATGTAAATAAATCAAGAAGACCTATTCCAAAACTAGAAGCTGAACCCCAATAATCTCCTTCAACTAATTTGTCACTACTTTCTATTGTTGGACCTAAAACAGGTATAACTTGTAAAAATTGCTTTAATATACCAGCTTTGCCTTTTTTTGGAGGGTCACCACCTGCGTTTGATTCACCACTATGACTTGCAATAGCTTCGTCGGCCGTCACTGTTGCACCAGTATCTTTATTCTTATACTGTTTTTCATCCCAATCGTAATAATTTCCTGATTGTCCAGCTTCTGCTTTCATACCATCAGGGTCAATAAAAAATACAGGATTGTTAAGTGCGTATGTATATGGACTAAATCTTCTCGATACTTCTGCCAATGGGTCAATATTCATCCAACGACCAAGTGCAGGGTCATAATTACGTGCCCCATAGTCGTAGAAGTTAAGCCCCAACTCGTCTTGCAGTTCTTTACCGTTGTATTTATACCTATAACTGCCTGGCAAAGCATCATTATACCCTTTATGTTTCAATCCAAAAGGATAGTAATTGTTTTCTTCTAAAATTTCAGAAGTTTCAATTATACCGTTTTTAGAAATATCGCTGTAACTTAAGCGCATGTTCCCTAAATGATCTGTGTAATTAAATACATAACTAAAAACTGCCGCAGTATTCTTTACATATCCTTCCGCCGTTGGAAAAAACTGTAATACATTGTCCTTATACTGAAAGCCCCCTAAATAATCTGTTGTGACAACACTTAGTGGTGTAGTAGTTGTAACTATTTTTTGTATTTTTTGTCCTACTGAATTGTAAATATATGCAATGTCTCCTGTTGTTCCAAATGTTATTTTAGTAGGTAAATTCAAATGATTATAAATTATTCCTGTAATATTCTTATTCTTATCAGTGATTAAATTACCGTTACTATCATAGCCATAGTCGTCATCTGTTTTATTAACGTCATTAAAACCGCTTGTGTTATTAGAATTATCCAAAACATTCAATAATTTATTAGTGTTTGTTCCATAAGAATAAGACAAATTATCAATAACATTTGCAGGCAAAGCTCCGTCTATATCCCCATTTCTTATTAATGTTTTTATGTTTCCATTTTTATCGTAGGCTAAATTCTCGTCATATGATTTAGGCAGAGGATTAGCGTTACCCGGTTTTTGATAAGTGGCCTCTTTTAGTCGATTTAGATTGTCATATTTATAGCCATAAGCCCGAACAAAACCACCATCAGAACCGGAGCTCCAGAATGTTTCAGCAATGTTCCCATTGTAAAGAGCCTTGGCAACTGTCGCATCTCCCTCCACTTTATTGTAATTTATTTTAAAAGCAAATAAATCTTTGGGATCTGTACCTTGTTGCAAGGTTGCCAATTTGTTAATTTCGGTAAGCCATCCGCGGACGCTGTAGGTATAATCTACTTTTTGCAAAGGAGATGATTCTGTATTTCCTACTTTTTTAGCAATAAGCTGTCCTAAGTCATCATAAATATTTGAAGCTAAAATCTCAGGAGTCCCACCTGCACCAAGCTGATGTGTATGGCTAAGTAATCGATCCTGTTCCGAATAGGTAAAAGCGTCTTTGACATATATTTCGTCATCGCCAATGAGACGTTTGTGTTTAGTTTCTGTATATTGAAGCTGTCCAGAAAAAGCATCCAGGTTACTATCTATTTGGGTGTAACCTCCCAAATGGTTGGTGGTGAAATTGCGGATAGGCCTGGCTTTGGCATCATACAAAGTATAACTGCTTTCTCCAGTTGTTGATGCCAAAGTAGCTGAAGCACGAACCCAGGAACCTGTTGGTAATCCTTTTGGTTTTATCGTGTTGTTATAGTGTACCGGAGCCGTATAGGATATTGCTGGTGCAAAGGACTGAAAATTATAATCGTCATAATAGTTTATAGTTAATAATTTGAAAGTTGTCGGCAAAACGGCATTGCTGTAATAGGCAGTTATGCCATCTACAGTGTTTGCTGTTGTTTGCTTGGTTTCGCTTATCGTTGTTAAACCATTCATTGTGGTTTGTTTCGAAAATATTTCGGCACTTGTAACCGCTGCAGATTGCTCCCAGCCTGTGTAAACAGGCCTGTTTAAAACATCATACTTGGTAATCAACCATCCCATAGCTCCAGTTGGAGAATCACTAAATGGTGAAAATGCCGGACCTGTAGCCACTGGTCTGTCTAATTTATCATAAACTATAAATTCCCATTGTTTTCCTGGTAATTTTTTCTCCACTAACCGATTTCGGTAATCGTATTTATACTGGAAGCATAAATCGTCAAGAATTGGAGTTGTAATTGCAACATCGGCAGCCATTGGAGGGATTACATAGGTAAGATTTCCGTAAGTATCGTATACATAATAAGTATCGTGATTTGCTCCGGCATCGTATGTTCGTTTTAGCACTATTTGCCCTTCTTTATTTTTGAACTCTACCGTTGATCCGCTATCTTCAGTAGGAGTTGCTGTTGAGTTTTCATCGTATGTTACTGGTTTGTATAACTGGTTGGCTTCATAGAAAGTGGTTCCTGCACCGTTTAGAAAAGCTGGGGTATACACTCCCGATCCTGCATCCCAAGCGGTACTTGCGGTAAAAAGTTTTACTTCTGTAGCACTATTGGTTTGATAATCCAATTTGATTTCATGACCCGAATTCATTGCCCATTCTACTCCCGGAGAAGCTTGTTTCAAGATTCTACCAAGTGGTGAGGATTCCATTTTTTTTTCAGAAAAAGGGTTACTGGTATTTTCATATTTTGAGGTGTTATAAAAAGTCAGGGTATTGGCAGACGCATCTACATCATACACCATATTGGTATTTGAACTTGCATAAGGCAAATAATTTAAGTTTTGTCGCCCAAAAGCATCATACTCGATATGCGTTATTATATCTTTTCCTGATCCTGACTGTCGGTTGGCAATTTGCTGCATGGGTCTACCCAGACCATCAAAATAGGTGATGTTTGTTTGAGTCTTGTCTGGAGTAGGAGCTATAAAGACAGTTGAAGTTGGTTTTTTGTACACTTTGGTAATAATATAGTTTTGATCCAAAGATGGAGCAGCTAAAGTATTACAATCTGAATTTGAACCCATTGCCAAAGGGCAATTATCTGAATTATCAAGTACATAATTCCCTTCAGGCTTTGTGCATTGCTGTACAAAATTAGAAGAATCTCCAAGACTATCTCCCTCATTATCGGCATACCATTTGGTATTGGGGTTAACCGAGGGATCACCATCGTTACAATCCGTATTATTGTTTGAATAACCTATAGGTTTTGCACTATAATACACACTTACACCTGCATTCCCAAAAGTATCTCCATCAGTATCCTGATAAAAGGTTTGAGGAGCTATATTGGTGATGTTTATTGTTGTATCGTTGTAATCAGAACTATTGGTTACATAACTTGCCGGTTTTGCACTATAATACACATTTACATTTGCGTTCCCAAAAGTATCGCCGTCAGCATCCTGATAAAAGGTTTGGGGAGCTATGTTGGTGATGTTTATTGTTGTATCGTTGTAATCAGAACTATTGGTTACATAACCTGCTGGTTTTGCACTATAATACACATTTACATTTGCGTTCCCAAAAGTATCCCCGTCGGCATCCTGGTAAAAGCTTTGGGGAGTTATATTGGTGATGTTTACTGTTGTATCGTTATAATCACTGGAATTTCGAACATAACCTGCTGGCTGGCTACATTGGGAAAGCGTAGTTGCGCTGGTTCCAAAGCCATCTCCGTCTGCATCACGATACCAAGCCGTATTTGGATTTAATGTCGCATCACCGTCATTACAATCCGCACTATTGGCAACATAGCCCCCTGGCATTACACTATAATAAACCGTTACACTCGAACTGCCAAAAGTATCCGCATCAGCATCCCTGTAAAATGTCTGGGGGGAGACATTGGTAATGTTTACCGTGGTGTCGTTATAATCGCTGGAATTTCGAACATAACCCGCTGGCTGGTTACATTGTACTAACGTAGGGCTAGTGACTCCGTAACCATCTCCATCAGCATCACGATACCAAACTGTATTGGGATTTAAAGTCGCATCACCGTCATTACAATCCGCACTATTAGCAACATAGCCCCCTGGCATTACACTATAATAAACCGTTACACTCGAACTGCCAAAAGTATCCGCATCAGCATCCCTGTAAAATGTCTGGGGGGAGACATTGGTAATGTTTACCGTGGTGTCGTTATAATCACTGGAATTTCGAACATAACCCGCTGGCTGGGTACATTGGACCAACGTAGGACTAGTGACTCCGTAACCATCTCCATCAGCATCCCGATACCAAACTGTATTGGGATTTAGTGTCGCATCACCGTCATTACAATCCGCACTATTGGTCACATAACCTGTTGGTTTTACACTATAATAAACCGTTACACTAGCACTGCCAAAAGTATCCCCATCAGCATCTCTGTAAAATGTCTGAGGGGCGATATTGGTAATATTTACCGTGGTATCGTTATAATCACTGGAATTCCGAACATAACCTGCGGGCTGGTTGCATTGTACTAACGTAGGGCTAGTGACTCCGTAACCATCTCCATCAGCATCCCGATACCAAACTGTATTGGGGTTTAATGTCGCATCGGCATCGTTACAATCCGCACTATTGGTAACATACCCCCCTGGCATTACACTATAATAAACCGTTACACTCGAACTCCCAAAAGTATCTCCATCAGCATCCCTGTAAAATGTCTGAGGGGCGATATTGGTAATGTTTACCGTGGTATCGTTATAATCACTGGAATTTCGAACATAACCCGCTGGCTGGTTACATTGAACAAGCGTAGGGCTAGTGGCTCCGTAACCATCTCCATCAGCATCCCGGTACCAAACCGTATTGGGATTTAATGTTGCATCACCATCGTTACAATCCGCACTATTAGCAACATAGCCCCCTGGCATTACACTATAATAAACCGTTACACTCGAACTGCCAAAAGTATCCGCATCAGCATCCCTGTAAAATGTCTGGGGGGCGATATTGGTAATATTTACCGTGCTGTCGTTATAATCACTGGAATTTCGAACATAACCTGCGGGCTGGTTACATTGAACAAGCGCAGTTGCACCGGTTCCAAAGCCATCTCCGTCGGCATCGCGATACCAAACCGTGTTGGGGTTCAGAGAGGCATCACCGTCATTACAATCTGTACTATTGGTTACATACCCCCCTGGCATTACACTATAGTAAACTGTTACACTAGAACTGCCAAAAGTATCCCCATCAGCATCCCTGTAAAATGTCTGAGGGGCGATATTGGTAATGTTTACCGTGGTGTCGTTATAATCAGAATTATTGGTCACATAACCCGTTGGTTTTACACTATAATAAACACTTACACTTGGATTCCCGAAAGTATCACCGTCGGCATCCTGATAAAAGGTTTGAGGAGCTATATTGGTAATGTTTACTGTTGCATCGTTATAATCACTGGAATTCCGAACATAACCCCCTGGTTGCGTACATTGGGCAAGCGTAGTTGCACTGGTTCCAAAGCCATCCTCATCTGCATCACGATACCAAACCGTATTTGGGGTCAGGGACGCATCAGCGTCATTACAATCCGAATTATTAGTCACATAACCTGTTGGCTTTACGCTATAATAAACACTTACACCTGGATTCCCAAAAGTATCACCGTCGGCATCCTGATAAAAGGTTTGAGGAGCTATATTGGTAATGTTTACTGTTGCATCGTTATAATCACTGGGATTTCGAACATACCCTCCTGGCTGGGTACATTGGGCAAGCGTAGTTGCACTGGTTCCAAAGCCATCTCCATCGGCATCGCGATACCAAACCGTATTTGGGGTCAGGGACGCATCAGCGTCATTACAATCAGAATTATTGGTCACATAACCCGTTGGTTTTACGCTATAATAAACACTTACACCTGGATTCCCAAAAGTATCACCGTCGGCATCCTGATAAAAGCTTTGGGGAGCTATATTGGTAATATTTACTGTTGCATCGTTATAATCACTGGAATTCCGAACGTAACCTGCGGGCTGGGTACATTGGGCAAGCGTAGTTGCACTGGTTCCAAAGCCATCTCCATCTGCATCGCGATACCAAACCGTATTTGGGTTCAGCGACGCATCAGCGTCATTACAATCCGCACTATTGGTCACATAACCTGCTGGTTTTACGCTATAATAAACGCTTACACCTGGATTCCCAAAAGTATCCCCGTCGGCATCCTGATAAAAGGTTTGGGGAGCTATGTTGGTTATGTTTACCGTGGTATCATTATAATCACTGGAATTCCGAACATAACCTGCGGGTTGGGCACACTGGGCAAGCGTAGTCGCACTGGTTCCAAAGCCATCTCCATCGGCATCGCGATACCAAACCGTATTGGGGTTCAAGGAAGAATCAGCGTCATTACAATCCGCATTATTGGTCACATAACCCCCTGGCATTGTACTATAGAAAACCGTTACACTCGGACTGCCAAAAGTATCCCCATCAGCATCCCTGTAAAATGTCTGAGGAGCGATATTAGTAATGTTTACCGTGGTGTCGTTATAATCACTGGAATTCCGAACATAACCTGCCGGCTGGGTGCATTGGGCTAACGTAGGGCTAGTGACTCCGTAACCATCTCCATCAGCATCCCGATACCAAACCGTGTTTGGGTTTAATGTCGCATCACCGTCATTACAGTCCAGACTATTCGTAACATAACCTGTTGGTTTTGCGCTATAATATAAACTTACACTTGGATTCCCGAAAGTATCACTGTCGGCATCACGATAAAAGGTCTGTGGAGGTATATTGGTAATGTACGGCGTTGTATCGTCTAAATCCGATTGATCCGCAACATAGCCCGTAGGTTTCGTGTCTTTATAAATAAATTCTGAAGGATCCCCAAAACCATCATGGTCTCTATCTATATTCCATTTGTAAGCGCCCCCTCCATCACCTGGAGGAGCTGCCATTGCGGCATTTTGCGTTGTCTTATTCACTTGTGCATAACCCAATGAAACAACCATCACTAAAGTGAAACTAATTATATATCTTTTCATCTTTCTAAAATTAGTTTTTATAATGATATTGGTTTTCTGACAGGATGTTTCCCTGTGCATCTTTCACCAGCTTCAAACGATTAAACTCATCATATTCGTAAGACGTTCTGTAGCCTTTCGGGTCGGTTACGGTACTAGCACCAATAAGAGGTTTATAGGTATAGCTGGTTACGACGGCATTTGACAATTCAGAAGCATTTCTTAAATTATCTAAAGCTGCGAGCAAATCAGCTTCTGTACCTGTGTTCGAAAGCGTTTGTAGATTGGCAAGATATGATGTTATTTGGCTATAAGTGGCATTTTCTATCTTGGCAATAGGCTGGGTTTGATTATAGCCCCAAATTAGTACTACTGATATGCCGCTATCCAGAGTGTATTGTAATAAATTGCCTTTACTATCATATTGATCGTAGGTTATTTTCTTTTCTAGCTGTCCTACCGGAGGCAAAGTAATGTTTAGATTATCGTTTGGAAATTTTGCAGCAAATATATTTTTTGACAATAACAAATTGCTGGTAAAAGCATCATTGGCATAGACTGTCTTGTCTTTGGATAATAATACACCGCCCTTATATTGTTCTGTACTTATTGGGGTACCGATTCTGTTTGCCTGTACTAAATTTTGCATAAATGGTTCCGCAATTAGATCTGCCGGATAATAATATTTAGTTTCTACAGTTTCATTTTTTGAATTCGTTGTAACCTGTGAAGTAAGCTGTAAATGAGAAGAATTATTGTAATTATAATTTATCGTTGTCGCTAGCGGGTTTAATCCATTTAAATCATATTGCGTTTCAATGGACTGTTTTAAATAATTCCATTGCGAACGTAGTAAATATTCATTTAGAGAATAACTGTCTCCTTGTATTGCCAATGTACATTGGTCGTAATCTCCATGAAAATACATAAAAGGTTGGTTACTTCTGTAAGCATTATAACCAGTAACAAACTTATCTTTTGCAATATTATGCTCGTATTCATTAACTGTTTCTTTTAATCTTTTAAAAACAGAATTAAAAACTTTATGCGATAATAATCTACCGGATCCAAAACTATTTGTAAAAGGTGTTGTAATGTCAACCTCTCCTTGTCTTGTTACTGGCAAGCCGTCTTGAATAATTTCATATTTAGACTCTTCTCCACCATTTTCAAAGTTATTGCCATAGCTTTTAGTCACATATTCATAACCAAACTGGACATTTTGTGAGGAATACATTCTTGCTAAATTTGAACTTCCTATTGAATACAATGTTCTTACAGGAGGGTACTCACAAAGATTGGTTCTCTCTATTTTTCTAATATAGGCAATGGGGGCCTGGTTTATATAATAGCCTGTTTGACAAGTCAAACAATCATAAGGACTATAATAATATTTTTCGATCTCTAAATTACCGTTTATAGCGTTATTCTTAATTGTTTTAGATATTCTAAATCCCCCTATTTCTTTTTCTATTTCTTGAAAAGTAACAGGATTAGCATAGTAATCGAAATAGATGCCTCCAAGCATACAAGGCCTAATAAGTTTAATTTTTATTGAATAATCTTTATTAGCCTGTAACGTAAAAACATCATTTGTGGAACTGGTAGTCCCTGTAAAAGTATACGATGTTCCAATCAAGATCGGCACATCTGAATTCGAGGCAATAGTATAAAAATCAACGAGTAAACCAGTCTCTATATCTGTTATTTCGACCGTTAATTTTAATGGAAAAGGATTGTCTCCCGTACAATTGTCAGTTACATTTCCATTTATTTTTATGGTTTGTTCTATTGAGGAATGAATCGTACTGGTGTTTGTGTTATTAAACAAATCCTCACCATCAGTTAAAACACTCAGGCCAAATTGGCTTTCCTGTGGATAAACAGGAATATTCACTTTACCACTCACATGAGGCTCATATTCCAGTGATGTAGTACCTTTGGTAGGGTAAATTATTTTTTTTAGTAAACCGCAATAGCCAAAATTTTTATCTGGTCTTCTATTTGCTAATTTTCCATCTGTAAACGAAGCTTTTACTACAGAATTAGGAATTGCAATTTCGTCAGAAATCAAACTACTATTTGTTTTACCGTTAAAAACGCCATAATTATCTTTTGCAAAACTAAATCTAGCAGGTAAATTTTCAGGTGAATAATACTCAAATTGATGAGTAACGGGACTGTTATTTGTACTAAACTCATTAATTTGTTTTAGATAGAACCGTTTCTTAAAATAATTCGGGAATTGATTGTAACTATTTGGATAAGTATTTCCACTGTATTCGGTATAATCAAATTTTATTTTTTTTATTATTGATCCTTGCATATTAATCAAACTAATTTCATCCACTTTAAATAGTGGGAAATCGGGATCTATAAATCGTTTTGAGTTGCCAAATACCACTTTACCACTATTACTATTTATTTCTTTTAAAATAGATTCAGTTGCATACGATTTATATTGATAGTTAACTAATCTGCTTGTATATCTCACACCGCGCGCATAAGTATATTCTAAACTTTGTTCATTTCCTGTAATATAGGTAATCATTCTTGAATCGTAACTCAGGGTAATTTGATCGTTTGTTGATGGATCCTCAATTTTAGTAAGGTACCATGATGTTTTAACATCATCTGATATTGGACCGGGATTTTCAATAAAAATTCTTCTTGAAGAGCTAGATTCTATTGCATTCAATCCACCGAAATAATACTTTATACCTTTTGTATCGGTAATTACTATTTCAGGCAAACTGTTTGCGGCAAAACCCATCGACAAAAACGCAGTTGAAATTTCAATTTTTAATCCTGAAGGTTCAATTTCTACAGGCGTATTAGTATCGTCTAAAAAGAACTTACCCGACATTCCATTTACATTGTAGCTAAAAATATCAGGTTGCGTGTCGACTTGAGGTGCGGATGAAGCCTGGTCTAAAAAAGTAGCCATCTCAATTGAATTTGTTGCTGCATTTGGCTTTTGCATTCTACCATTATAATTATCTTGATAATCGAAGACTTGTCTTGTAATTACTCCGCCAGCATTTAATACCCAACCCATTCCAACATTCGATTCATATTGATCTACTTTTACTCCATCGGATGAATAAGACAATGAAACTGGCACAACCAAATGGTTTGATTTTATTTCTAGTAACGGGATAGCTATAGTTGCATTTCCAGTAAATTGATTTAAAGGAACCTGACCATATAGACCCAAACTGGCAGTATTGGGAGGAGCAGGCACTACATTGGGAAAATATTTATTCGGTTTATCATTTTCCTGGGCCGCTATTTTTACTGAAGAAAAAACAAGTAATAGACAGTATAAAGATCTGATGATGTTTTTTAAAATCACATTTTTCATTTTTATAATTCTTTTTAATTTTTACCTCCTTTTATCACCTTCACTCCATCACTCTGCACGTTCGTTTTTATATTTACGACATAAACCCCATCAGGATAGCGACTTAAATCAACAGGTACTGTTCTGCTTGTAATGCTAAATTGTTGTAAAATGCGACCAGCCATATCAACCAGGGTTGCAGTGCCAGTCTCAAATTCATAGCCTATAATAATATTGGTAAAAGTGACCGCAGGGTTGGGTATGGCTTCGATAGTTGCTTTCTTTTCTATTGGTTTTTTCTTGTCTTTTATCTTTACCACCCAAAAATCATTACTTCCAATTGCCGAGTTTTTATCCCTTGAGGATTTAGCATTGGAAGTGCCGGTTAATAAATAGCCGCCATCACGGGTTTCTATTAATTTCCTCAGAATATCTTCCCCTGAACTCCCGACCGTTTTATTCCATAAAATTTCCCCTTGTTCATTAATTTTTAGGGCGATATAATCATTGATGCCTTCTTTATCTCTTTTTACAATTTTTACGGCAGAATTAGTATTTTCACTTTGCGCATATCCCCCAATCAAAAATGTATGGTCCTTATTTTCTACCAAAGAAGTTAATATATCCACTTTCCCAAAATCATAGGTCTGACTCCAAACAATCGTTCCTTTATCGTCCATCTTCAAGATCCAATAATCCGTGCCATTGTTTACCATTCCTCCCATTGGGGTTAGCGGACTTGTACTATTAGAATTTCCACCGGCAATATAGCCCCCGTCATCCGTTTGGTGGATCACATATAACTGGTTATCTCCATTTCCTCCATAGGTTTTTTGCCATTCTATGGTACCTTTATCATCGATTTTCACAATCCAATAGTCTCCAATTCCTATATTGCCATCTGTTTTATCTCCTGATTGAGGAGAATTAGAATAGCCCCCTAAAACATACCCGCCTTCTTTAGTCTGTCCCATACTTCGCAGCAGATCCGTATATTCTCCTCCATAGGTTTTTTGCCATTGGACAACTCCTTCTTTATCTAATTTCACAATCCAATAATCCATGTTACCACGGCTTTTTTCAGACTTGCCATACAAATCGGGTTTGACATCCAGCGAACTCTTTTCATTAGGGTTCTTCTTTTTAATCGATGGGTTCGAACTTGATGACCCACCTAATATATAGCCGCCATCCCTGGTTTGAAAAGCAGTTATTAATTCGTCCTGTCCACTGCCTCCGATTGTCTTTTGCCATTGCTCTCCTCCTTTAGCATCTAGTTTTACAATCCAAAAATCGGTAACACCTTTACAGGTATCTTTTTTTTGAAAATCATTCCCTGAATTGGAAGTTCCGGCTAAAATAAAACCGCCGTCTTTTGTGTTTTTGATACTTTGGAGCAGGTCGAACCCGCTTCCCCCTAAACTTTTTTGCCAATCAAGGTCCCCTTTTTCATTCATTTTCCACACCCAGTAATCCAAATCACCATGATTGTCTTCCGTTTTATTTCCGGTTTTATTAGACAAGGAACTTCCGGCTAATATGAATCCATAGTCAGCTGTTGGTTGGGCATCAAAAAGATAATCGGCATGTTTGCCTCCGTAGGATTTTTCCCAAAGGATGTCTTGGGCGTTGATAAGAAAGGGATAAAATAAGAATAGTACTAAGTAAAGTTTATTCATATATGATTGTTTAAAAGAAAAAAAATAATTTGTTTTTTGTAAAATCCTTAAATTCAAATAAAAACATTTCCTACAATAATATATTAACTTTTTTTATTTCACAATACCCACTTTTAGTGATTTTTAAGAGCAGCATTTAAAATTAAACTTTTTAAAATATTGATTATTATTGAGCTATTCCCAGTGTTCTGCTAAAAAACGAAAAATAACAGGTCAGCCCTATAAGCGAGAAGTAAACCGTCCCAAAATCACAAACCTCCAAAAATAAATAATTTTGGAGGTTTTTTATGTTTCATAGAATTGGGCGTTATTTGCTTAAAATATTAAATACTAAATATTTACAAGAATAAACGATTCGAACATCTTAGGTCCTTTTAATAATTATTTTGAATAGTCTGGACTCTTCATGATTTAAATTTAGGATTTAATTCTTAACACTGCTTCCACTCCAAAACTAGCATATTCCGGGTTAAAAGTAGTAATCGTTTAAGCCACCAGTTCGCTTTAGTCTACCAATTCAAAAGTGTCTTTCAAACGAATATCCGCAGAAGAGGATCCAATCATTAAATCAAAATCGCCCGGCTCAGCAACCCATTGTAATGCTGCATTATAAAAAGATAATTTTTCTTTGTTTAAGGTGAATTTGATCGTTTTAGTTTCGCCGGCATTCAGTTTGATCTTTTGAAAATCTTTCAGTTCAATAATTGGTCGCACTACTGACCCAACTTTGTCCCTTAAATACAACTGGACTACTTCTTCACCTGCTACTTTTCCTGAATTGGTTATCGTTACTGATGCTTCTATGGTCTCTGTCCTTTTAATTTTATTTTTAGATAATTTCAAATTCGAATATTCGAAAGAAGTATAGCTCAATCCGTATCCAAAAGGAAATTTAGGGCTGTTTTTTAAGTCTGTGTATGCCGAAACATAATTAGTTTCATTTTCGTTTCGAGCTGGTCTTCCGGTATTAAAATGATTGTAGTAAATCGGAATCTGTCCTTCTTCCCTTGGAAAAGAAATGGGTAATTTCCCCGATGGATTATAATCGCCAAACAAAACATCCGCAATAGCATTTCCTGCTTCGCTTCCCAGCCACCAAGTGTATAAAATTGCAGGAACAGTATCCGCAGTCCAGTTAAAAATAAGCGGTCTTCCGGCGTTAATTAAAACCACAACCGGTTTTCCAGTCGCCTGAATTGCTTTGACCAACTCTTCCTGAACTCCCGGTAATCGAAGGTTACTGCGACTTTTCGCTTCACCGCTCATATCTCTTCTTTCACCAATACTTAAAATCACCACATCCGCCTGATTCGCAACAGCGATTGCTTCGGCAAAACCATCTTTGTTATCGCCTTCAATTTCACAACCTTTGGCATACAGCAATCGGGCCGTATTCCCTACTTTATTCTGTACACCTTCCCATTGTGAAATAACGTGCTTATCATAATCCACCTCTGGCAATTCCACGGACCAAAAACCCATATTTTGTTTGCGTTCTTTAACTAAAGGACCAATAAAAGCAATGGTTTTTGTTTGTTTCGAAAGCGGTAAAAGATTTTGCTCATTCTTCAACAATACGATACTTTTAGCGGCAATATCACGTGCTGCTTTTCGATGTTCCGGATTATTCAAAGCTGCTTGTTCTCTTTCCGGATTGGAGTATTTATAAGGATCTTCAAATAATCCCAGTTCAAATTTCTTGCGTAAAATTCTTTTTACCGCATCATCAATCAGTGCAATGGGAACCTTTTTCTCTTGTACTAATTGTGCCAAATTATTTCGGTAGGCATTGCTTTCCATGTCCATATCACTTCCGGCAGTTATGGCCGCTAATGCTGCTTCCTTACCGTCTTTTACATAGCCGTGATTGATCATTTCGCCTATTGAACCCCAATCGGAAACTACGAATCCCTTAAAATTCCACTTTCCTTTCAGGATATCCCTTTGCAAATATTTATTTCCGGTTGCCGGAATTCCGTTAAGGTCATTAAACGAATTCATAAACGTTGCGGCACCCGCATCCAAAGCTGATTTGAAAGGCGGTAAATACGTTTCCCAAAGCATCCTTTCACTCATATCAACCGAGTTGTAGTCTCTCCCGCCAATGGCGGCTCCATAAGCAGCAAAATGTTTTACGCAGGCCATCACGGAATTGACATCACCCAATTTTCCCTGGAAACCTTTTACTCTGGCGTAAGCGATTTTTGAACCTAAATACGTATCTTCTCCAGCACCTTCCATCACACGTCCCCAACGCGGATCACGTGCAATATCCACCATTGGCGCAAAGGTCCAATGGATTCCACTGGCAGCCGCTTCTGTTGCGGCAATTCTTGCCGACAGCTCCATCGCGGCTAAATCCCAACTTGCGGCTTCCGCCAAAGGAAGCGGAAAAGTAGTTTTGTATCCATGAATGACATCCTGACCAAAGAGCAAAGGAATTTTCAGTCGGGATTGCATTGCTAATTCCTGGTA
This sequence comes from Flavobacterium kochi, assembly GCF_048286715.1. Taxonomy (NCBI): domain Bacteria; kingdom Pseudomonadati; phylum Bacteroidota; class Flavobacteriia; order Flavobacteriales; family Flavobacteriaceae; genus Flavobacterium; species Flavobacterium kochi. The sequence goes on along the minus strand of NZ_JBLVPW010000002.1, from coordinate 121,326 downwards.
TTGTCTGGTGTGCTGCGTTCCCATAACATTCAACATAGAACCTATTAAACCCGCTTTAATCTCGGATTGTTTATTTGGATTTATTGTTACGGGTCCAGTTGCGGCATTGTCTCCCGTATATTGATTTAATTGTCCTATTTTCTCTTCAAGAGTCATTCGCTTTAACAAAGCGTCCACTTTTTGGTCAATTGTTTTCTGCTGCGAAAACGCAATAAAGCAGCTCAAATAAAAGTGCGGTCGTTACTATTTTTTTCATTCCTAAATACTGTGTGTGTTTTTTATATCAATTCTTTCATAATGTAAAGATCAGCAGATGATCTTTTATTTTTTTAACCCGCTTTTTTAAATTCCAAAAAGTTCAAATTGAAATTTCCTTTTTCGAAATAGACTTTGATTGTATTGGTTCCTTTTTTCAAAACCACGTTTTTCAAAGTTACTGTCTGCCAATTATGTATTCCTCCGGAAGACGGAATCGTAATGGTTTCAGAAATTTTCCCACTTTCGTCCTCAAGGAAAAGCTTTCCTCCGTCCACGTCACTGGAAAACCGGATAGCAACATCAAAGGTTTGCGCTGTCTTTAAATCAAAGGTGTATTGCAACCATTCGCGATCTTCAATAAACGCAACATGAAAACCATTGGTTGTGGTATCGGTACAAGCTTCAATATCAACACCGTCATTTCTCATGAGTCCTCCTTTGTTCCACTTGGTAAATTTAGTCCCATCATAATTGGCGACATCTTTATCAAAATAAGCAAATCCGTTTTGTCCTAAATCATATTCTGTTGCAAACACTTTTCCAGGTAAAGTATGTTTTTTGTATTTTTTCGTATCGATGGTCTGCACCTGTCTGAACATGGCATCAATCACATCATACCGGATAGTCAGCTTATTCATTTTGTAGTTTTCGGCAATTTGCAGTAACGCTTTTTTTGCAAAAGCTACCGTTGGCTTTTTCCCTCCTGTTGTCCAATACTTTAGTAACTGCTCGTATTCCGGTGTTTTTTTAACTGAGGTAACTCCTGCTAAATTTTCAATTTTTTTCATTGGCCAAAAAGCCCAGCCAATAGTATTGGATTCCATTAAAGCGATGGCCTCCTTAAACCAGACATTAGAGTTTTCGCCACTTTCACCCAGCCAGATGGGCACATTGTATTGGGCTCTGAAATTTAGCATATTTTGTATGGAAGCCACATCGTTATCGTTCCAGTATTTGTGAAAACTCAACGCCATATTATCGTCCCAAAGCGGAAACATCCCATTGTAATTATTCCCCCAACAATTCCCTTCTATAAAAATTAAATGATTGGTATCGACTTCTCTTATGGTTTTTGTAATTCTGACCTGCAGCGCTCTTAAAGGCGCGTTAGACTTTTCATCACATCCATTTTCATTGGTTCCCGTAAAATTCCAATTGGGTTCATTGATGATGTCGTAGGCTCCGACCCAAGGGCTGTCTTTGTAACGCAGCGCTAACTTCTTCCACAGTGCAACCATTTTATCTTGATTTGCCGTACTTTCCCAAAGCGATGGTTTGGAATCATCGTAATCTGAAATATTGGCATCTTTCCCCTGACCTCCCGGAGTTGCATGTAAATCTAAAATCAAATAGATCTTATTGGCAGCACACCATTTCAATAGATTGTCTGTCCTTTTAAAACCTTCTTCCAACCAGGTATTCTGACCTGAAACGGATTCTTTTTCAATAGGCAATGTATACAAATTGTAGTGCATGGGCAATCGAATCGAGTTGAATCCCCAAGCCGCCAAGGAATCAATATCTTTTTTGGTAATTCCGTTTGCTTTATAGGCATCATAAAATTTTTCTGTGTTTTTGGCACCAATTAAATCCATAATCTTTTGCCTTATCACATGTTGGGGCCCCGCAAACGAACCTGTTTGCAGCATGTACCCTTCCTGAACCATCCATCCCCCCAGTCCCAGACCACGCAACACCACATTTTGTCCCTCTCCATTGACAATTTTTTGTCCATTTCGATGTAAAAATCCTTGTCCGAAGGAAGAAAGCGATAGAAAAGCAAAGACTATTAAAACTATTTTTTTCATAAAGCAGGTTTTTAAATAAAGCAGTTTTAGCGTTTAATAAACTAATGTCTGAATAGCATGGGGTAAGATAGCAACTTCAGTTGCTTTTGTTCCAATGCACAGATTATACTTCAATTTCTTAGCTGTTTTATTCATAACAACTGTTACTACTTTACCGTCCTGATTAAAAAAAGAAGTGGTGATCAAAAAGCTTTGACTTGCAACACTGCTAATTCTTTTCGCGTTTTTACCAATAAATTTAGAAAAATGACCAATAAAATAATAGGAAGGCGTATAAATTAACGCCCCTGTTTTTGTATCGCCATGTAAAGGAGAAAAACAAAAATTACCGACATGATTAGGACCTCCATTTTCATCCAAAAGAACATTCCAGTCTGTCCAGCCCACCGTTCCGTTATTAAAATCATGAATCATAGATTCTCCATAGCGTTCCCCGTTTGCCCAGAGCTGCAAATTTTTAGCATCAAATTTCTCCACACAACCTTCTGTAAAGATCAGGTTTTTTTCGGGATACATTTCATTAACTTTTCCAACATTTTCAAACATTGAGTCTCCTCCGCTCCAGCTTTCATACCAATGAAAACCAATTCCCCAAACATATTTATTAGCTTCCGGGTCATCTAAAATAGTGCTTGCTCTCTGAGCCAGCAAATCTCTGTTATGATCCCAAACTATAATTTTTTTATCACCCAGCCCTACTTTTTTCAATGTTGGTCCCAGGTAATTTTTCAGAAAATCACGTTCTTCCTCCGCCGTGTAAATACAGGATTCCCATTTTTGTTTGGCCATCGGTTCATTTTGAATCGTTAATCCCCAAACCGGAATTCCCTCTTTTTGATAGCTATTGATAAATTTTACGTAATAATTTGCCCAAGACTGATAAAACTCAGGCAACAGTCTGCCACCTCTCAACATATCTTTAGTATCCTTCATAAAAGCCGGAGGGCTCCAGGGACTCACATATACTGTAGCCTGGCCTCCCGCTGCTGCAATTGCTTTTTTTATTAATGGGATCCTGAATTCTTTATCATGAGCAATAGTAAAACTTTTTAGAGAGGCATCCCCTTCATCAACATAAGTATAACTTCCTGAACTAAAATCACAGCTCTGAATGTTTGTTCTTATTATCGAATACCCGATCCCTTTCTCTTTATCGTAATATGCTTCTAAAAATTCCTTTTGGTTTTCTTTCGTTAATTTTGCAAAAACCTCAGCACTGGCGTCAGTTATTGCTCCACCAATTCCCAAAAAAGTCTGGAAGGTTTTGCCTGGATTTACAAAAACACACAGTTGCGTTTCAAGCGGTTGTTTTAAATCCGTGAATTGCAGATTATCTGTTTTTGTTAATCTTAAATTCGTACCGTCTGCCGTTGTGTAAACGGTAACTGTTTTGTCTTTTACAGCAAAAGGTTGCGGTTTCATTTTACTTTTCTGTTGCGCAAGGGCTAAAAAAGACACTGCTAAAAGTGCTGCTGTGGTGATTTTTTTCATTCTGTAAATATATTATGTAAGTATGTATGTTATTTTTACCAACTGTAGGTTCCTACCGAACCGGCTTCCAAAGAAGTCGTAATCCAATTCCCATTGTATTTTATATTGAAAATTTCAGCAGTGTTCCCATCATTTTCTACAATTAAAACTTTTTTTCCACTCCCGGTTTTAAAAGCCACATTGTTTAAATTACCACTGCTATTGCTTGCAATTCTGACAGCGCCCCCAGGCACAAATTTAGAAGCATGGGCAATGATATAATACCCTACATTTCTGGTAAAACTATCACTGCTATTTATCGTTATTGCTCCTTTACAGGTAGTACACCCCCCTGGTGTATTCGGTCCAAAAGAAGCATTATTGGCTAAGTTCCACTCCAGTGCTGTTTTACTCCAGTTTCGCATGGAGCCAATAATTACATTTTTTACATGCCATTTCAAATCACCTTCAAAACTTCCGGTAGAAGCCGTGTATTGCTCCGTGAAATATAAATTTTTATTGGGAAACGCAGTGTGAACCATTGACAAAGCGCTTATATCTCCTTCATACAAATGAAATGCAGAACCGTCAATAAAAGGATAGGCAGAAGCATCGCTTAACACGGTTATCGGATATTCCGGTTTGTTGCAATTATGATCGTATACCACAATTTTTGTTGTCAAATTTGCTGTCTGAAAGGCAGGACCCAAATGATTTTTTATAAAATCGGCCTGTTGTAAAGCGAGCATTAGCATGCTGGGATTATTTCCGGGATGCAACGGCTCATTTTGTGGCGTAATGGCATCAATGGTGATCCCTTCGGCTTTCATTTTTTGGATGTATTTTACAAAATATTGCGCATAAACGCCGTAATACTGAGGTTTCAAACTTCCGCCAACGAAATTATTATTGTCTTTCATCCACACGGGCGGAGACCATGGCGTGGCCATAATTTTAATTTTTGGATTGATTGCCACTATTTCTTTTAACATGGGAATCAAATCATTTTTGTCCGGAGCTAAACTGAAGTTGTCCAGATTCACATCTGTTTGCCCACTTGGCAAATCATCATAAGTAAATGGTATTGCATTCATATCCGAAGCACCGATACTGATTCTTAAATAACTTATGGCGATTGAATTGTCATTTGCACCAAACAATTCCTGCAATAATTCCTGTCTTTTTTGTGCATTTAACTGATTAATGACCTGAGCACTTCCGCCGGTCAAAGTATATCCGAATCCATCAACACTTTGAAATGTTTGGGAATCATCAACTTCAATAGTAGCATAATTATTATAGGCTGTCCCAAATGCTAAAATTGAGGTCTGTTTTTGAAGGATTGCAGTCTGATTGCCTTTGGTCAGCCAAAAATCAACTTCATTTGTAACTACCGGCGGAACCGGAGCTGGCGTAGGATTAACAGTATCACTTGCCGGAGAACATTTTGACAGCAGCAGTGAAAGGGTTAGTAAAACGAATATTTTCATAGTAGGGTGTATCGAGTTCATATTTTTATTTAAAGTTTATTGCAACAACCGGCAAGTGATCGGACGGATATCTTAGCTTTTATGCATTTGTTTAAAAACGGCACATTTTTTCACTTTTAAAATACTGTTTTTAGAAATAAAAACAGCGTCCCTATCCATTGGGTTACCGGTAAATTTAATTTGGGACGTAAAATAATCGTTGCGATGCTTTCTTTTTCCATCACTTGCAATCCAGGCGGCCAGTATCGGTAATCACCTTTATTGTTTCAGGCTGGGAGAACATACACAGTGGCATCTATGTTATTGAACTGATTATTTTTTTGGTCTGATTCATTTATTAATTTTTAAATTATTATTCTCCACTGAAGCTTCTATTCAACTTACAAACAGAAGCTCACAATGAAGAACCTACTAACTAACAAAACACATTAATTATAAACTCTGACATAATCTATTTCAAAAGTCGAAGAAGTGAAATTTGGATCAATTGTACCTCCAAAATTACCTCCTATTGCACTGTTTATAATCAGGAAAAAATTCTGATTAAAAGGAAAAGCAGCCGCATTGGAAAAGGTATAAAACAACTGATTGTCCACATAAAACTTAATGGATGCAGCGGTCCAGTCAATACTATAAATATGAAACTCAGTCGCAGCATTCGAAATTACAACGGTACCCGTATCGGGTGTATTTCCTGAACGTCCTGGAGAATGCAAAGATCCATGAATTTTATTCAGCTCATTACCAATATGTTCCATCATATCTATTTCTCCGCAAGCCGGCCATCCAACGGTACTGCTATTAGCTCCCAACATCCACAGCGCGGGCCAGGTTCCGCCACCAGCAGCCAGTTTTGCCCGAATTTCCACTCTCCCATATTTGAAGGAAAATTTATCTTTTGTAAGAATTCTGGCCGAAGTATAGTTGCTTCCGCTAAAGCTTTCTTTTAGGGTCCTGATTTTTAAAAGACCATTCTGAACAATTATATTTTCAGCCCGGTTCGTATAATATTGGGACTCATTATTTCCCCAGCCACCAGCACCTAAATCATATCCCCATTTTGAACTGTCAGGCGCTCCGTCCGTATTAAATTCATCGGACCAGACTAAAGAAGATCCCACGAAAACTGTTACTGAAAGTGTGGTAGCAACAAACTGTCCTGAATTGTATGCAGACACATATATAACATAGGTATGTGTACCGGATGTTGTATAGGTATAAGTAAAATTTCCATTTGTCAGTTCTTTCGTTTCTCCATTTCCAAGTAAAATTTTATAGGAAGTCGCATTAGTGGCATCGATGCTAAAATTCACTGTTCCGCTACCGTTTCCATTTGGATTTTGTGTGTCTGCCCCCACTACTGTTGCTGAAACTGCAAGATTTGAAGGCGCTGTTATAACTGTATCTCCTCCATTATTATTTCCACTACAGGAAAACAACATGAAAAAATTAGCTAAAGCTATGAAAAACAAACTCCTCTGGAATTGATAATTCCTGTTTTTTGAAAATTGAAGCAATACATTATTTCCCATTATTTATTTTTTTATAATTCCTATTAAAATAAAGCTCAGAACTATCCAATGAGTTCTGAGCTTACATTTCATTCCTATTTATTAGGGTGCCGGCTTTAATTTTAAATACCAGGCATTTCCGGTTTCGGTTCCTTGTACTCTAAGATACATATATGTTGATGTAATTGCCAAAATTTCATATTCTTTCAGTACAGCACCGTATCCTATGAAAGTAGTGACTCCGGATAACAGCATACTGGTTTGAGTTGACGGTGAATTATCGGACATAGAAGGCAATGCCGGTGCTCCGCTTGAAGAAGGAATGAAAGAAAAAGCAGCGGTTCCTCCCCCATAATTGTAGCAGCCTTCATCTCCTGTTGCAGGAATTCCCGGAAGCGTTGTCAATGAACCTGTTTTTGTAAATGCACCGTCCGGAGTAGCCACTTGTAAAGAGTACGTTCCGGTACCGGCAACTTTAGCAAAAGTAAAAGTAGCTGTGTAAAAACAATTGGCAGAAGCTACCTTTTCATTAACCCCTGCAGCCCACCATTCCGGTCTGATAGAAGATACATTCCAAGGACCAACACCCAAATGACCTGCTACGCTTTTATCAACAACCCAGGTTTTTGATGCGTCGTTTGTTAAAGCAGTGACAATTGCCGGATTAACGGTAAAATCACTTCTTACTGTAACGTCTTTGGTAACATTAGTGGAAGACCCGCCTTTGCCATAAGCAACAACCGTAATCCTGTAGGTATTTACCCCAAGGGTGGTGTATTTTTTAGTTGTGGTACCATTGGGCAGGTAAACTAAATCCACCGCAGTACTGGCATCATAATCTATTTTATAGGAAAGCACATCATCACCAGTTAGCGTAATTTTCACGTTCCCCGAACCATCGCCATTAGGATGCGTTGCATCTTGCCCTACAACCTGAGTACTAACAACAATGTTTGTCGGAGCGGTTAAATCTCCTAACGAATAGGTTTCCTGCGTACAACTACTTAATGTTAGCAGTAACACAAAGAAAACTCCAAAAATGAATTTTATATTTGTTTTCATAGTTTTATTTTAATTTGTTAATCTAATGTTATCCACATAGATAACTTCTCCAGTTCCTGAATCCGAATCATTGTAGCGTAAAACAAGTTGCGTAAATTTGGCTCCTGCAGGTATTCCTGAAATCCCGCTGTAATCAAATACAATTTCTTCCCAGGCACCAGAGGTCGTAAATGGCGCTTTTAATGCAGCAACACCATTTCCCGGATTTCCGTCAACAGCCCATTCCAATTCAACATTTAATTTTTTACCAATATTGGCAGGATCAGGATTGTAAGCCAAAACTTTGATTTTTTTTCCATAAGAAAAATTAACAGGGATATTCAATGGGCTGTACGTTCCGCTCCATGAAGCTGCTCCGGCAGGCTTGGTATATTTACCCACCATTGCACTGGTATTTAAACCCGTAGCGTTTGGATTTGCCACTTTAGAAAAAGTCACATCACCAAAAGTCCCAAAAAAGTAATTTACGGCTGTATTTTCAAAATCAACCGGAAATCCAAACAATGTTTTTGTTCCCTGAGTAGTTGCAGCACCTCCACTTTGAGCTGTTACCTTCAAAACAAAAGGTCCCCCGGTTGCCGGGTAAACATGAGCGGGTAATTCCTGGCCTATAGCCATTGGTGTACCCACTTCATTCGCTACATCTCCATAGTATACTAAAAATGATTTGGCATATAAAGCGGTAGCTTTTACCCTCATCTCTCCGGATGTGGAAATAATTAAGCTTTCCGGTGCTCTGTAGACAACATCTAATGGGAATGTCTGTTCTGTTTTTGCACCAGAAACAGAGGTGGCGATAATTTTCACCGTATATTTCCCTTCCGGATAAATATGGGTTGCACTGGAACCGGGAGCAACCGTAGTTGGCGCTTCGGTACCCTGTCCATAAACGACCTGAAACGAAGTAGCACCATCAGCTGTGGGAGTGATCTTCACTTTTCCGGAATTATCAGTACTGACATCAAATATCTTATTGAGATTCGCTGACGAATCAGTACCCAAAAGAGCAGTATCATTACTAATCCCCTCAACAGTACAACTTACAGTAACAGCCAGCAGCAGTACAAAGCTGAAAATAAATTTTATCTTTTTCATAATTGTATCTTTTATTAATTATACCCAGGGTTTTGTTTCAACTTAGTACCTTGAAGTTCTCTCGTTGGTATCGGAAAAATTTCATCTTTACCGGCAACAAAACCTCTGCTTGCCAATTTAGAAGCCCCATCACCCCATCTTACCAGATCAAAAAATCTATGGCCTTCGCCGGCAAGTTCCATTCTTCTTTCATTTTTTATCGCCGTAAGTGTAACTGGGACAGGGGGCAAACCAACTCTTGCTCTTACTGCATCCAGCAATGCCTGTGCCCTTGTTCCTGAACCCAATGCTTCCGCTTCCATCAGATACGTATCTGCAAGTCTAATTACGTAAGAGTTTTGTTTGTAATTTAACTCTGCTGCTCCACCACCGGTACGAACATCCGTTTTTCTTGGAAGGAATTTATTTAAGAAATAGCCTGTATCCTGATAACCACCAATATAATCTGCCTGACCTGCCGCTTTTAAAGCTTTCAGATCAAATACAGTAGCTCCAAATCTTGGGTCTAATTTAATGGCATCGTACAAATCTTGTGTAATAACATTAAAACTCCATCCCGATGGCAAATCCGGAGCTGTAGAACCGGATGGTCTGGAGTAGCTTCTAGGACCTACCATAACATTTAGTGAATTTCCCTCATCTTTACCACTTCCCCAGAATCCCCAATCAGAATTACCGGCACTGGTGTGCGACACTTCTAAAAGTGACTCCGCATTAAATTTATTGGAAACAACCCATAAATCATTAAAGCTGGACAACAGTCTGTTACCGTATTGATTCGTTGTTCCCGGAGTCCCGTTTACCTGCGCCAAAACAGCAGCTGCTTCTGTCTTTTTACCTTCATACAAATATACTTTTCCAAGCATCGCCTGAGCGGCACCTTTTGTAAGACGTCCGGATTCTGTTGCAGCCGGAACCGTTGTTGGTAAAGCATTTATGGCTTCTGATAAATCTTTTTCAATTTGAGCGTACACGGCCTCAGGAGCTGCCTGCTCCACATCATACATGTTAGTCGCTGTTAAAGGATCCAATAGCAACGGAATGTTTTTAAATATTCGTACCAAATTGAAATAATAGATCGCACGCAATGCTTTTGACTCTGCTGCAAACCTTGTTTTCAAATTATCAGCCATAGCAACCTCAGGTAATTTTACCAGCAGCGTATTGGCTCTGAAGATCCCCTGGTAATGATCATTCCAAAAACTGCCCGGAACCGTTGTAGCGGTAAGTGTGTGCTTAGAAAAATTTTGGATTCCCGCTCCGTCACTTGCGCCACCACCACCAGCGTAGAAGTCATCTGAACCGGCATTCATCATGGCAATCATATTTTCAAAACCACCTGAATTTTTTCTGATCGCATCGTACACTCCAACTAAAGCTGCTGTAGCCTGTCCTTCATTGGCGTAATAATTATCAGAAAGAAAGGATCCTTTTGGTTTTATATCCACAAACTCTTCCGAACAGGATCCAAAAGAAACCATTGCTATTGCAATAAGAAAGTATTTAAATTGTATCGTTTTCATAATTCTTAATTTTATTAAAATTGTAAATTGGCTCCAAACATAAATGTTCTTGCTTGCGGGTAAATCCCTTTATCAATCCCGAATACACCTCCACCAATTTCAGGATCAAATCCTGTGTATTTAGTCAAAGTCAACAGGTTTTCAGCAGTAACATACAAGCGTACTTTGCTTGCACCAATTTTACTAATCGCGTCACTAGGCAGTGAATACCCTAACTGAACTAATTTTAACCTCAGATAATCTCCTTTTTCCAGATAGAAATCTGACATCTTACTAAAGTTACCATTCGAGTCATCATTGGTAAGTCTCGGATAATCATTTGAAGTTCCTTCACCAGTCCAACGGCTTAATGCTCTCGTCTGATAGTTTGCGTTACCGACATCCAGTCTGCGCAATCCCTGGAAAATTTTATTCCCGGCTGCCCCTTGCGTAAATGCCATAAAATCGAAGTTTTTATACTCCAGGTTCAAGGTTAAACCAAAGGTGTATTTTGGAATATTACTTCCCAAAAACTGTTTGTCATCATCTCCTATAGAACCATTTCCATCGGTATCAACCCAACGGAAATCCCCAGGACGGGCACTTGGCTGGATTAAACCGCCTGAAGTATTTGTATAAGCGGCTATTTCAGCCTCATTTTGAAAAATTCCTTCCGTTTTAAATCCGTAGAAGGAGTTATAGGACTGTCCAACCTGTGTTCTTGTCACTGGTCCCATCGACTGAAAAGAAGCGTCTCCTGAAATATAATTTGAATCCGAAGCTACGTAGGTAACTTTGTTTTCTAAATAAGCAACGTTTCCATTGACAGAGAAATTAACTTCCCCAAATTTCTTTCTGTACCCAAATTCAACCTCAATACCTTTATTGTCCATATCGGCTACGTTTCCTGTAGGATTTGAAGCTACCCCGACATAACCCGGTATATTGATTGGACGTAAAATTCCATTAGTCGTTTTCTTGTATAAATCTACCGTAAGGCTGATGGCATCGAAAAATCTGGATTCAAAACCGATATTGGTCTGAGATGTTTCCTCCCATTGCAAATCAGGATTATCTAGGGTAAGGTTGGCATAACCGGTAGTTATTGCTCCGGTATTTCCAAAAGAATAATTGTAACCTCCTTCCACTAAGGAAAGGTACCTGAAATTTGGAATTGCATCATTTCCTACAACTCCATATCCACCTCTGATTTTCAGGGTATTAATCACGTTATTTTCTTTCCAAAAATCTTCTTTGGTTAACACCCATCCTAAATTGAACGATGGAAATACACCAAATTTATTATTGGCTCCAAAACGACTTGAACCATCGCGACGAATAATCCCGGTAAACAAATACTTTTCCTTATAGTCATAATTCATACGTGCAAATAAAGAAGTCAATTTATGTTCTGTCATATCGAAGGTATAACTGCTTCTGTCTGATTGTGGTATATCAAAGTTGAAAGAGGCATCACGATAATCTGTAATAGGCAATCCAAACAATGTAGCTCCGGAACCACCTCCAATATTGTCCACATAAGAACCTTGTCCCAACAATACCGTTACATTATGGTTACCGAATTGATTTGCATAGGTTACAATGTTTTCAATATTCCACGCAAAACTTTTGTTATCGTTTTTGCTATAATTATTCTTAAGCACATTTGAAGTCGCACTTAAGTAAAAAACAGGCGTAAAACCCTGGCCTCCCCAGGTAGACAATTTTCCACCAAGAGTTGATCTCACTTTGATATGCTTTGTTATTGCAGCTTCTAAATAGGCATTTCCAACTAAATCATCAGAAGTGCCGTACCCTCCTAGCCTTGTTTTGGCATATGCCAAAGGATTAGTCATCTCCTGACCAACCAAGCTGGAAATTCCATAAGGATTTCCATTAGCATCGCGAATTACAGGATTTGAACTGTACGGAGCAGCATTTGCCTTAACAGGATCTGTTTCAACAATCGGGGTAGTCGGATCCAGATTAATTGCAGAGCTTAATGGCCCGCCAAATTCACTGTTCGTATTACCGATACCAATTGTTTTTTGTCTCGAAAATCCAAAGGTCTGTCCGAAAGTAAATACTTTAGACACTTTGTGAGTCGAGTTCAAACGAAAATTCTTTTTGGTATAATTAGAAATTTCAGTAGAAACAATTCCTTCCTGATCCTGAAGCCCAAAAGAAGCATAAAAATTAGAAACATCACTACCGCCGCTGATACTTAATTCATGAGAATAACGAAAAGCATTCGTATTAAAAATAGCTTTTTGCCAATCCGTGCCAACCCCTAAAGCAGCTAAATTAGAAAATATAACTGGTCCGCCCGCAGCAACTGATTTTTCATTTAATAAAGCACCGTATTGAGTAGCATTTAGTAAATGCAAGGTCTTTTCCGGTGATGAAACTCCAGCAAATCCGTTGTAGTTCACTGTAATTTTTCCGGATTTTCCTTTTTTGGTTGTAACCAAAATGACTCCCGTAGCCGCACGTGTTCCATAAATCGCTGCTGAAGCGGCATCTTTCAGCACTTCGATTGATTCAATATCAGACTGGTTAAGAAATCCAATTCCTCCAGCATCTACAACAACACCATCTACAACCCAAAGAGGATCATTCCCTCCTTCTCCAAAAGTAGTGACCCCTCTGATACGTATGGTTGATGACGCACCAGGCTGGCCGGAACTGGCAGCAATGGTAACACCGGAAACCCTGCCCTGTAAAGCCTGCTCAATACGACCATTAGGAACTTTTTCAAGATCTTTAGCCCTTACACTGGATATTGCTCCGGTAACAACACTTTTCTTTTGGGTACCATAACCTACAACTACAACTTCCTGTAAAGATTCAGTTGAAGGATTCAGTTTTACATCAATTCGATTTCTTCCGTTAATAGATTGCTGAGCGGTATCGTAACCTAAATAACTAAATACTAAAGCACCATTTGAAGTGGCCTTTATTTGATAATTTCCATCAATATCCGAAGCAGTAGCTTTGGAAGTTCCTTTAATTAAAATGGATACTCCTGGAATGGGAAGTCCGTTTTCGTCATAAACTTTTCCGCTTACATTAACATCTTGTGCTTGTGCGTAAACTGAGAATAGAATAGATAAAAAACAAAAAATAAACAATTTTGTAAATTTCATATTTCTAAAAATTTTGGTTAATTAATTAGTAATTTCTAGCAATATTATATCTATTTTTTTTATATTCACATTAAAATTATATTACAAAAACACATCAAATGCTTTTTTATTACATAACAAAAACACATCAAATTAAACATAAATAACTAATTTTAAATGATTTATATTTAAAATTATACTGTTATACAAATGTTAATTTAAAAAAAAACCACTACATTTATAAAATAAATAAAAATTTCGCTTTTTTATTCAATTTGACTAAAATCAAACACTACTTCCCAGTGTTCAACAAATAGAAATTGAAGTTTTTTTTTAATAGTAGTCAATTCATTATATTTAGAATTCAATCATGAGATTTATAAAATTCCATCTTCTAATTTTATTGGTAACCACAGCCCTCTTTGGCCAGGTAAAAAACATTGGACTTCCGGACATTCGAAATTACAAAAGATCCGACTATAAAGGAGGAACCCAAAATTGGGATATTGACCAGGACAAAAACGGCAATTTATATTTCGCTAACAACAATGGTCTTTTTCAGTTTGACGGTTCCTCATGGCGCAAATACAACATCCCAAACTCCACAGCCGTACGCTGCGTAAAAATTGATCATTCGGGAAAAATTTTTGTGGGAGGTTACAGTGAATTCGGCTATTTCAAATCGAATTCAAAAGGGAAACTGGTTTATTTTTCATTATCTAAAATTATAAACAAGACTACTCTGAAACTGATGGATTTTATCTGGAAAATACACATCCATAATGACGAAGTTATTTTTCAATCCTTTGAAAGAGTATATATCTTTAAGCACAAAAAAATTAAAATCATTGAAGCGCCCAAGCGATTCCAGTTCTCCTTCCAGGTAAAAAGCCACCTCTATCTCCAGGACATTTCAATGGGAATATTGGAATACAAAAACGAAAAACTATACCAGCTAAAAAACACTGCCATTTTAAACAATACAGAAATCTGGGGTATATTTCCGTTGCCTGAGAACAAGCTGCTGGTGGCTACCTTAAATAAAGGGCTTTATATATATGACCATGAAAAAATGATTCCCTGGGACACCGAAGCGAATGCTTTCATTAAAAAGAACAGTTCCCTGGGAGGCATTACTATAAAGGATCCCTTTATAGTTCTTAATTCTGTTTTAGATGGCGTCATTATCTGCGATTTAAACGGAAAAATTATTCAGCATATAGATCGCGCAAAAGGGCTACAGAATAACACTGTACTAACCTCTTTTGCAGACAGTAAAAAAAATCTCTGGCTGGGTCTTGATAATGGGATTACCTTTATAAATGAAAACTCTCCTTTTACTTATTTTGGATTCAGCTACAATATCAGTACAGTGTATGGCACCGCATTACACAAAGGAAATCTTTACGTAGCTACAAATCAGGGTGTCTTTTATCACTCCTGGAATAATTCAATTAAAGAAGATACGTTTAAACTCGTAGAAGGAACCACCGGACAGGCATGGAACATACAGGTGATTGACGACCAGTTATTTTGCTCTCATAACACTGGCGGTCTTTTGATCTCAGGAGGAAAAACCATAAAAATATTGGACAATACTGGGTATTGGAAGTTTCAGCAACTCCCCAATCAGCCCAACTATTTAATTGGTTCCAATTACAATGGATTTTCGGTCTTTGAAAAAACGGCCAATGGCTGGCAATTTAAAAATAAAATTGAAGGTTTTTCTAAATCATCCGGAGCATTTGAATTGGAGCAAAAAGATGTTTGGATAAAAAAAGACAATTTAGTCTATCGAATGACATTAAGTGGTGATCTGAAGAAGTTTGAGTCAATCAAAACATATCAAAATTTGTCTAAAACTGTAAAAGCGATTGAAAACATACAACAACTGGACAATAAGATTTACTTTCAGACAAGCAATCACTTTTATAGGTATTCCTACGAACAGAATCTTTTTTTTGAAGATAAAAAAATGAGCGATTTATTTTCCAAAGTTCCAAAAATAAACACTTTAACTCAAGACAAGTATGGAAATATCTGGTACATTTTTGGCGAATCATTAGGGGTCCTGATGAAAACAACCACGGGTGCTTATAAAAATATTGTAGCCCCTTTTTCAAAACTTACCGGAAATATCGTGTATAATAATCTGTCTATAAACACAATTGGCCCTAACGATACTTTCATTGGTTTAACAGATGGATTAGCGCATTATAATCCCAATCTGTTAAACAATTACGAAGCAAAACCAAAGGCGTATATAAGAGGTTTTTCATTTCCCGGAGATACTATTATTTTAGGCAACGGGCAAAAAGCACTGGACAATTACAAAATTCCGTACGCTTCCAATCATGTGAAATTTACTTTTTCATCCCCTTCGTATGAAAATCTTGAAAATCTTGAATTTTCATATCAATTGAAAGGTTTTGATAATCAATGGAGCAATTGGTCTGCAAATGCCATTAAAGAATACACCAATCTGAGAGAAGGTGACTACACCATGCTGCTAAAAGCCAGAACTAATTATGGCAAACAATCAGAGCAAACCACATTGAATTTCAGTATTTCACCTCCCTGGTACAGGCATTTTTTGGCTTATTTATTTTATATTTTACTTATTGCTGCCACTGTATTTTTTATCCGAAAACGAATAAAAACGAAAATACGAAAAAACAGGTACTACGAAACTATTGAACAAAGAAGGCTCTATTTAGAAAAAGAATCAAAAATCAGACAAGAGCAATATGAGCTTGAAAAAGAGATTGAAAAATTAAAAAATGACAAGCTTCAAATTAAAATTCTGGCAAAAGATAAAGAATTGGTTAACAACTCCTTACAGGTAGTAAAGAAAAATAAAATCCTGAACGGAATCATTTATAAACTAAAAGACATCAATGTGGAATCCTTTGATGAAGATGCCAAGTTCCAATTTACAAAACTGAACAGAAGTATTACAAAAGAAGTAAACGCGGACAAAAGCTGGAAAGATCTGGAGAAACACATCAAGAATGTTCACTTCGATTTTCTAAAAAGGCTAAAAGAAAAGTATCCGACAATTTCTCCTAGAGAATTAGATTTATCCACTTATCTACTGATGAATATGTCTACCAAAGAGATTGCCGAAATAATGAATATTTCAAGTGGAGGCGTTGAATTGGCCCGCTATCGACTACGGAAAAAATTAGGTCTTAACAAAAAGGAAAATCTAATTGGTTTCCTGATGCAGATCTAAAAAAAACGCCACAATAGCGTGGCGTTTCTAAACAATTGATTCCATACAAAATCATATCAATTTCAAAGCTCCTGTTGCTACTGGAATGTCTTTATACAAAGTCCTTTTATATTATTATTTCATTGAAGGGATACCGCCCTGATTGTTTTGATCCCCTTCCTTAAGGTCATCATTGGTAACACCCTTCTTTTTGGCTCCGGTGAAATTCATTGAACCAAAATTATAGCTGAATGTAATTCCAAAGGAACGGATTGGAAATTTAAAGGTACTACTTTGACTGAATCCCTGTCCGCTTGAATTTTGCTTAAATTCCAAATCCTTTTTAAATGGTGATACCATGTTAATACCCAATGATGCAGTCTTGTTCCAGAATTGTTTTTTAACTCCAAATACCATCAAATTAAAAGCGGGACTGGTGCCTTGCAGTGTTTTCTTAGAAGAATTTTGGATTACAAAAGCTTCAGCCGCAATATTGTTTTTAAACTGAAGGGTACCACTCACGAAAGCAGAATATTGTATGGATGTGCCATTTGTAGACTGTTCCAGGTTGTATACCCCCGTTGGGTCTGGTTTGTAGGTAAAGGCATTAAAGTTTCCACGTAGCGTTAGTATCTTAAACGGGTTTACCGAACCGAAAAAACTCATCCCAAAAGATTTATTGCTTCCAATGTTTTGATAATTGGTGATCGTTCCTGTCTCCTCTGATAAAGGTATTGCAATACCTTCAATTAGGTCTGATGTATATTTATAATACGCTGAAATATTCAGGCTGCGCTTTTGTGAAAATGTGGAATACCCAAACTCTACGGTTTGTGATACTTCGGGATCAAGGTTAGGATTTCCCTGTGTCTGTGCCTGAATATTTGATTTATTGACAAATGGGTTCAGATAGGTAAAACTTGGTCTTGAAATACGTTTACTATAAGTCAGCTTTAAAGATGATGATGCCGATAATGCTTTCTGCAGTGTAAAGCTTGGAATAAATGTCCCATAGTCAATTTTAAATGGGCTTAAATTTGTTTGCAGTGCATTGGTTGGATCTCCCTTGATAGCCGTATTTTCAAACCGTGCACCCGTCATGACAGTAAAACCTTTGGGTAACGTTACAGTTCCTACGACATAACCGGCGGCAACATTCTGATCGTAATGGTATAAATTAGAACTAATCGGATCGAAAACAAATGCATTTTGTGCATCGGGAACATAATTTTTAAAATCGCTCGAAATCTTTCTGATGATTGTTTTACCTCCGGCTTCCAGTTTAAATTTTTCAGTTACCGGCAGCGTATAATCCAATTGGAGTGTGTATTCATTATTTACTCCGTCATTATTTGCTTTTTGATTGGTATAAAAATCAGAATATATATTTTGATAATCGGTCTCCACTATACTGTGGCTCCATTGAGACGAAAAGGTAAGTTCGTGCCCTGCCTTTGCAAATTTGTGAGCATAGTTACCGTTCCAGTCAAATCCTCCAAAAGAATTTTTCGCGCTGCTTTGTCCAGTATAAATACTGTTGTTCGAGGAATCCATATAATCAGTAAACTGATTATCACTGATGCCTTTTCGCTCAAATCCACCATCGTTATATCGGAAGGTTGTACTAAGACTGTTGGAAGCATTAAAATCATATCCTGCCGTTACCGATGCCACGACACCACTACGTTTTACTTCATTGGTCCCTTTTGTTGTTTGCAGACTGTTTGCGTTATTATTGTCCAAAATCTGATTGGATTCAGAAGCTGATTTTTGTGGCCAGCCATTGTTGAATCCGATATTTGCCGATAAACTGAAACGGTTTTTATTATAATTAACGTTTGCATTAAAATTATTTTGTCTCGTACCAATCCCCCCGCTTACCGAGCCGCTTACTCCTGAAACATTTTTCTGCTTAGTGATGATGTTTATTATTCCGGCAGATCCTTCTGCGTCATATTTTGCTGAAGGTGAGGTAACCACTTCGATATTTTTAATCTGGTCAGCAGGTATTGTTTTCAATACATCCGAAAGGTTAGCCGAAGTGGCACCCGACGGTTTTCCGTTGATAAGCACACGGACATTTCCATCTCCACGAATGGATACTTTACCATCAATATCCACATTTACCATAGGAACTTTCTGCAACACATCGGTAGCATTGCCACCGCCTGCCGTCAGGTCTTTTTCTACGTTGTAAACAATTTTATCAATCTTATTGGTCACTTGTTGTGTTTTTCCCACCACCACAACTTCTTTCAAAGAATTTGTTTCGGGACTCAAAACCACTTTTCCAATCTCAATATCCATCTTTGCATCAGTCGTAGTTATTGATTTTATAGTCTTGTCATTGTAGCCAATAAATGAAATGGTAACGGTATATGTCCCGGCTTGAATTTCATTCAATTTAAAATTTCCGGTAGCATCGGTCAAAACTCCTGTCAGGGGTTTAGTGGCGTTGGTTTTGTAAAGGCTTACTGATGCGTAATCTACTGGTGCCTTGGTTATCGAATCGATGACCGTCCCAGAAATTTTTCCCTTTAAACTATTCATTCCGGTAAAAGTTTGGGCTTTTGCAGATAAAACAGCAAAAAGCAACACGGCAATAAGGGCAATTTTTTTCATTTTAAGATATTTTAAGTTCTGAATTCATTAGAATTGTTTTAATCAATTCGTTTGGATTCAGATACAAAGCAACATCTTAACAGGAACATATACCAACACATTCGACAGGAAGGCGGAGAACGTCGACGGAATGTTGTTACCAAGAATTATCTTCGTTAATCCAGTCGCTTTATCTGGCTGCCCACACTCAAAAAATGGAACTCAACCCACAAGTCTTATTTTTAATAAAACTGGAGTATTTAAAACTAAATTTTTAGGGCACTATTATCAGACAATCAGCAACATAAAAAGACCCTTGCTAAATGATTTCTATATTAATTTTAGAGTATGATAATTTAAGGATTTTAAAGGGGAAGCAAAGTTTATTCGCAGACTGAGGTTGTACTGCATGACGAGGTTATTAATTTTAAAGCAGGGCATTTTCTGCTAAACGAAAATACGGTAATTCCACTTAAGCCCAATCTTACCCAACGGCATTAGTTGTAATTTTAGATAAAAATATTTTAATTTATTTCTTGAGATGTTTTTTGATTTCATCCAAATTTGTTTTAGCAAGATTTGCTTTTGCTGAAGATTATCTTGCATTCATGCAAGCGTCCAAAAGCCATCTGTAATGGGAGAAACAAGTTGGAATATGTGTTCTAACAAGTTGTTTTGTACCTTCGTGTTTGGAAATTCTTTTACTTTTTAATATTAAATTATAATAAGTATTAAAATGAGGATATGTTGTACCATTTTCTGTTAAAGGAATATTTCATGTTGTACATAATGCAATGCAGAATAGAAAGAAGTTGTTACATCCAATCCGTGAATTTGCGATCCGCAATCAGAAAATCACATACATCTTCATTATGTTTTGCGTGAGCCTTACTCATCTTACTTTGAAGACTTATGTTTTAGGTTAAAACCATCTGCTTTAATACAACTATCGTCAACTTCTCCATCAGTATCATAGATACTAACATTAAGTTTGTAAAATTCAGAGCCAACATTGTCCTCTAAATTCGTTAGATAATCATAAACAGAATAAATTTTATCGCTTAAAAATTCCTTTTCCGGTAATATTAATAAAATAGAAAAATCATCCCATGAGTTTATTTTTAAATAAGCATCAATTGGATTGAATTTTTGTTTTTTTAGGTATTTTAATATTTCATTTGTATAAGAACTAGAATTATTGATGTTCGTTTTTAGTTTATCAACAATCAATTTTTCTGTTTGTTCTAATGTTCATTTTTACCAGTAAGATAAGCATCAATAACATGGTCTGACGTATATAAGCGTTCACTTGGAGAAGTAAATTCCCAATTTGCAGGTGCTAATATTTTTTCAACAATTGCCATGATTATTTTTTACAAAAGTACGTTAATTAGTCAAATATACAATAGATAGTTAAATCTACAATAAAATTTAACTTTCTAACAGTATTTAGATCTTTCAATTTAGTTATAGAAACAATTATTGCCAGTGGATGGTACTTTTATAAGTGCTGAAATTCAAAAAAAAACATCGCCCTCAAATAAATCATGATTATTCCCATCATCATTTTTTCGGCCAGGAAAAACGATGTGTCATTAATAAATTATACAAACATTTTCTTAAATCTATATGCTCAATCTAACATATATATTTTTTTTGTATTACCAAAGGACTCCAATAAATTATAGTTTTCTAACCCCTCAACTGAGACCAGTAAAAATCTAAAAACACTACGTTTTACTTCACTGGCACTAGAGTACAGAACGCTAATAATTCAAAAATTTACGCCCAGCCCTGGAAAAATTTTATAAAATTGTCTTTGTATTGATCGGTGACCGCAATAGTAACCTTACCAATCTGGACTGAATTTTTTGTTGCGGCCTTTATTTTATCCAGTGATACAATGAAGGACCTGTGGATTCGCATAAATTTGTTTTCAGGAAGCTTTTCTTCAAGCGATTTCATACTGGTCAGTGACAATAGGGGCTTGTCTTCGCTCTGCCTGAATACCTTTACATAATCTTTCATGCTTTCTATATATATAATATCGTCCACGGCAATTCGAACGAGCTGATATTCAAATTTTAGATAAATATAAGCTACTTCTGTTTCAGGAATTGTCGGATTAATGCTTTTTATTTCCTGTTCCGGGTTTCGGATCAGCTCGAAATAAGCCAGCGCCTTTGCAACAGATTTGCTGAAATCAACAAAGCTAAAAGGCTTCAGCAGGTAATCGAGCGCATCTACTTTGTAACCGTCAAGTGCATACTGATCAAAAGCTGTTGTAAAGATGATTCTTAAATTACCTTTTACACGATACTGTTCCACGATCTTTGCCAGTTCAATCCCATTGATGTCTGGCATTCTAATATCCAGAAACAGCAGGCCAATGTCCTGTTCATGGATTGCTTTTAATGCTTCGATGGCGTTTGAAAACTGGCCCACTAATGATAAGGATGGCGTTTGTTCAATATAAGAAACGATAATCTGTAACGCCAGCGGTTCGTCATCAACCGCGATACATTTTAATATCATGAGATTTGCAATTTTAAGATTACACTGTATTCCTTTTGAAGGAGATCTTCATTAGTAACTAATTCGTACTTACCGGGATAAATCAAATCGAGTCTTCGGCGGGTATTAATTAGACCAATCCCGTTGCTTTCTTCTTTGTTTAGGGTTTGATTTTCAAATATGGAATTGCGTACTTCAATCTGTATGAATTTTTCGGACTGCTCAATTCCTATGTAAATATAGCTTGGATAAATGCCGCTAATTCCATGTTTATACGCATTCTCAACAAAAGGTAAAAATAACATTGGAGCTACCTCTACTTCTTTGATACTGGCAGGCTTTTCAAATATTACCTGTACTTTATCTGTTATTCGCAGTTCCATAAGTTTAAGATAATCCTCCACAAAACCAATTTCTTTACTTAGGGTTGTCAGATTGTTTTTGGTATCATAAAGTACATAGCGCATCATGTGTGATAAGGTATATATGGCTTCCCGGGCAGGTTGATTTTCCGTACCTGCCAAGGCATAAATACTATTGAGTATATTGAAAAAAAAGTGAGGGTTGATTTGTGATTTAAGGAACGATAATTCCGAAGTGACTTTTTCCTTTTCAAGACTTTGTCGCATTTCGGTTTCGGCCTGAAGTTTTTTGGCAACACTTATAACTGTGCTGGCTCCCACTATTAACAAGGTTATTATAATTTCGCTTAAATTTGAGATCAGACCATGCTGGTTATCTTTTACTGAAATTTTAAAATGTTTTCTCAGTATCGCATCAAGGTTTAAGAGTGTATCGAAACTGTCACTAATGTACAGAACGGATAGCAGTAGCAGACATATCGCGATAAAGAAAAAACCATTCTTTCCTTGAAATAAAAGCTTAGGTACAACTATTTTATAGGTGAGGTAAAACACTGCGATCCATAAAACATACATGAAAATTTGCTTCAACCAAAATTCCAGTGGAAAGCTAATATTCAAATACAGTGGCATACTTTGAACGATAAGCAGTCCAAAAAAGAGTAATGCTTTTGAAAAAATCGAAATATCTTTAACTGAAAATGGTTTCATCATGTACAAATTAAAAATAAATATACGGAATAAATCAAGTCCCAAAATGGAAATCGACAGTTTCCCATAGAATACCGATAGATAGGCCTACTTCACCTGAGAAAAACAAAAAGTATCGTATTCCATTAACAGAACCGGGCATACCTAAAGACCCTTCAGAAATAAAAAATGAGAGAAACGGGTTTCCAGAGTAAAAAACAGTAGCCATCACAAATTTGATTGAGGCTGTCGCCTATTAACAACATCCCTTTCCGGGCAAAGATCTGGCTGAAACTTTCTGATAAAGTATCAAATATCAAAAAAAGCAACATTCAGATTGCCAATCAATTTACCCTTATTTTTATATTTATTTTTTCGTAATTTTGAAATAAATGGATTATTAAAGTGGAGCTTTCAAAATCCAAACTTTGTAACGAGACCAAAACATATATGATATAATGCCTAACCGCCTTTATTAACACATTAAAAGCACACTTTTTACTTATAATTTAAAAATAAATATATGCGAGTTTCTGTCATCCGAAAAAATGTAATATTTACCCCTGATTCCAGAAGAGTTGTTGCCCGGTATTTTATAAATGGCGATGAACGAACCAAAAAAATGGTAAGCCATATAATGATGTTGGACGAAAAACAGGTTATAGATACCCTGGAACACACACTCCGTGAGTTTGCCAGACGGCATCGCAATATTTCCAGCACCTTTTTTAGGCATTGCGAAAAAATCAGAGGAATCATTGAAGGGATGCAAATCAATTATGACGGTCTGTCAGATGAACGAAAAATGCTTATTGGTTCCTATTGTACAATGGAGTATGCTATAGAGTCCGCTGCCTTTTTCAATCCTTCCATCATAGAAGATTTAGATCAGTCAGGCCTCGAAATGGGTGAAAAAAGGGTCATTATTTCGTTCCGTGCCACTGGCGAAGGTCATATCTCATCCATCGTTTTTAGAAGGGGAATCCTGGACAAGAACAACCATCTCCAGGTGATGAAAATTGGAAATAATATTGATAAAGCGGAGATTGTACATAAAACGTTATATAACAAAGAACGATTTTTGATGAAATTGGCAGAAATGCATACTTCGAACAAATACTCGACCTTTATTATGCAGGACCTGCCAGATGAATTTGAGTATGCTGTATTAAAAAACATGGTAAATAAAGCCTTAAGCGATCCTATGATTCGTCAGGAGAGAAGAACCGCTCTCAAAGAAATCATGTGGTTGGCGGATTCGTTTTATGATTTACAATTCAAGCACGATTCCGATATTACCGAACGTGTTATATTTCCGATATCTGATTCTGAAAGTCGCGGTATTGAAGATGCCCGTTTTGTGCGCTTTATGGATGATGATAAGTCAGAAAGAATCATAGCAACTTATACGGCTTATAATGGCCATGTTATTCTTCCAAAACTTATTTCTACTGAAGATTTTTACACGTTCCGTGTAATGCCTTTGCATGGAGCTGGTGCCCAAAATAAAAACCTGGCACTCTTTCCTAGAAAAATAAAAGGCAAATATGCCATGCTTTCCAGAATTGACGGGGTTAACAATTACCTTATGTATTCTGATAGAGTTACACAATGGAACGATCCCGTTATGCTTCAGGAGCCGCGTTATCCTTGGGAATTTACACAAATCGGAAATTGTGGATCACCGCTTTGGACCGAAGAAGGCTGGTTGGTTATTACCCATGGTGTAGGTGCCATGAGACGCTATTGCATAGGGGCTTCGCTGTTTGATCTTGATGATCCTTCAAAGGAAATTGGAAGACTTAAAGAACCCTTGCTTTCCCCTTTAGAAGATGAAAGAGAAGGTTATGTACCCAATGTAGTGTATTCTTGCGGTTCAATTATTCACAACAACAGCCTTATATTACCCTACGCTGTATCCGACTATTCATCTACTTATGCCGTAGTGGATATGGTAGAATTAATGGACGCATTGAAGAAAAGTAAATGATAGTTTATTAAGGTATCTTATATGGGTAGAGAGAGTCCGAAACCTTTATGCTAGTCTCTGTAAATACAAGGGTCATGATACATTATTTAACACAGGACCACTAGACTTTCAGCATTTTTATTTCTAACTATGTTAAGGTAAGAAATAAGTATTTATTGGTTAATTTTCGATTCAATAAGTAATAATCCTTGTATTCAAAGAGTTAAGAAGTGCTTTTTTTCTTAATAGACATAATTATCATAAATCTATTTTAGGCATTATGTAAAAATGCTTCGGCTGGAATACCAAAATAATTTTTAAGCTTTTGAGCCATTTTTAAGGTAATTTCACGTTTGCCCGACAATATTGCCGAAACATGTCCTTTGCTCCCTATAATAGGTTCTAAATCTTTATTTTTCATACCCATTTCTTGCATTTTTATTTTGATTACTTCTAATGCGTCAAGTTCAGGCATTGGATGGTGCTTGTCTTCATAATCTTTTATCAAAACAGCTAATACTCCAAGCTCGTCATCTTCGGGCGTATTTTGTTCGGCATGAAAAATTTCTATAATTCGTGTAACGGCTTTTTTATGTTCTTCTTCTGTTTTTATTACTTTCCAGTTCATTTTTTCTATCTATTATAAGTTATAAATTGTCTTTGTATTCAATTGTTTCAACATCAATTTTATCGTACTCTGAATGTGTGCCAAACCAAATAGTATAACAAATTTTGCGTCTAAAATTAAATGATGCAATTAGTCTATAATCATTTCCTTTAATATTAAAAACTACTCGTTGGTTGTTGACCAAACTTGCGTTTCCATAAACTTCTTTTAACTCGTTGAAATTCTCAAAATCTTTTTTAAGAATTTCATTATACCAGGTTAATAACTGGTTTTTTGCCTTTGGATATTTTTCGCTATAATGAGTTATTGTATTTCGGCTTATGATATTCATTTATCAAAGATACAACAAAAGTTTTCAATTTGCAAACTTTTGCTTCTCATCTTTAATACATTAATATTGGCAATAGAAGTTTATATTCTTACGGAAGTCTTTCTTCGATCAAATCTTTGTAAATTGTAAATCTCTTTCTTTCATCTGAATAGTCGTTAAGTATGCGACTGAAATTCTCTGCTAGGTTTTCTATAAATGTTTATCTCCCATTGTTTCTAATAATGTTAAGGTAATAGTCAAAGGATTAAGGACAAATCGAATTTTAAGAATAATCCTTTCGTGACGGTCGGCTAAATATTGTAAGTGCTTAGGGTGTTTGTTGTTTTTATTCTGTAAAAAATCATGTAATAATTCGTCTCCCGAATCATATAGCTTGTAATTATCATTTTGTAATTGGTTAATATCAAGCTTACTTCCAAAAGTTAATTACTATTATTTCCCTATTTAAAAGCAATCAAACCAATAGCATTGGCAAACCCACTTTACTTCATTTTATTACCGCTGTACATCCCTTCTGAAAAATATTGGGAGCCCTCGTCCGTTACAAATAATACTAACTCAGCTTCTGAATTAGTGCTAATTGTTATTTCTTCCTCTTTTATTATTAAACTCTCTTTTTTTTTAAGGGCAATACCTTCATTTACTACTACATTTCCATTGAAAACATATAATAGATACGTAAGACTTTTTTGTGCAGGAATAGGAAGAGTTGTACTGGCACTCACAAGCTTCATGTCATATATCCATGTTTGGCTGCTAAACTGGAATGTTGTTTCCGTTGTTGGTGAGGCTAATAATCTCCATTTGTTCTGACTATGCAATTCTTCTAAATCAAGAAATACTACTTCAGGATTTAAGTCTTTACTGCCGGGGCGAATAAAAATCTGCAACCCTTCCAATGGCTCACCCTCGTCGAACATTTTTTCTTCGTGATAGAATAATTTTCCTGCTTTCATTAGCATTAGTTTATTTTTTCCAATAAACTCAACGTGGCCTTCAGAGTCTCTGTGCTCTGTTTTTCCACTTCTGAAATAAGAAAGAATTTCATCATTTAGATGTGGATGCATCGGTACGATGTGATTACCCTTAAAGTAAGCATGATCAATTCTTCCTATACTTCCTATACTTGTATCTTTCTTTTTATTTTTTAAGCCAGGATAGAGTATTTTTATCGGACCTCTTCCTTCCATTATTGACTCGTCTATTTTTTGTAGCATATTTTTAAATTTAAAAGAACCGAAGAATGAAATTTCTTCGGTTCATTACCCCTGAGTTAAACAAATTGTGCAAATACAAAGGTAAGATGTGTTTTGTTTATAGATTTCATTTTTAATGTTTTGCATTTTTTAATGTTTAAATCTAAGATTACACTTTGTACCGGATAGGATCGTATTAAAATTATTGCTGAGCGGTTACGAAGGAATAATCGGTATAGCCTTTTTCTCCACCTCCAAACATGGTTGCGTTATCCGGTGCGTTTAACGCTGCCCCAATTTCAAAGCGCCTAGGCAAATCCGGATTCGCTAAAAACAAACTGCCATACGAAATCATTTTAGCAATTCCTTTTTCTAACTCCGCCTCGCCAGTTTCTCTGCTGTAACCTGCATTCGCTATAATTGGAAGATTGCTTAAGCGACCAAATGTTTCCATCACATTTTTAGGATAATGAGGATAGTTATCCAATGGGGCCATAGCATTCATTAAATGGATATATGCTAATGGCATTTTATTCAATTCTGCTATTAATGGCGTATACTGGCTAACGGGGTCACTGTGCTCCATAGCGTTAAAAGTATTAGTGGGTGATAACCGTATCGCCACTTTATTACTGCCGATAGTGTTTACCATCTCTTGCATTATTTCTAATACGAAACGGTTTCGATTTTCAATAGTTCCTCCGTATTCATCCGTTCTCTGATTAGCGCTTTCCGCTAAAAATTCATTAGGAAGATACCCAAACGCAGCATGCAGCTCAACACCATCAAAGCCAGCTTCCATCGCATTAACCGCGGCTTGTTTGTAGTCTTGGATAATTTGTTTTACTTCAATAGTTGTCAATGCTCTTGGAGTTTCATACTCTTTTAATCCTTGCGAGGTAAAATGTTGCTGTCCCTGAATTGCAATTGCTGAAGGAGCAACAGGAAGGTTTTCATTTCTGTCAACAGAATGACCAACCCGTCCCGTATGCCAAAGTTGCGCGAAAATTAATCCTTCTTTTGCATGAACCGATTGCGTAACCTTTTTCCAGGCACTAATTTGTTCCTGAGAATAGATTCCGGGTGTCCACGGACTTCCCACAGCCTGCTCAGAGATAGTAATCCCTTCAGAAATAATCAAACCCGCAGCAGCTCTTTGCGTGTAGTATAAAACAGTTAAGTCTCCAACTACACCATCGTTATTTGCGCGGCTTCTTGTCATAGGAGCCATTATCATGCTGTTTTTTAATCTAAGATTTCCTAGTGTAATGCTTTTTAAAAGTTTCATATTATATATTTTTTTTGTTTTATGATACAAAGTTAGGGTGTTTTGCTATACATTTGTAACCTGTTACATAAAGGATACCGATTACAAAAAGAATACTATGCATACAAGAAGTACATGTGAAAAAGCGACTGATGAGTCTTGCGTAAAGGCTAGACTGGCCATTCGGGACACCCTGGACATGGTTGGGGGAAAATGGAAATTGATATTAATATCAATTTTGACGGACGGAAAAAAGAGATTTAGAGAGCTATCCCGTGAAGCTGGGATCAGCCCCAGGATACTATCCAAAGAGTTGCAGGAGCTTGAAATGAACGGCTTAGTAAAACGAACCGTATGTGATACTAAGCCAGTAAGTGTAGAATATTCTTTAACTCCCTACAGTGAAACGCTTTCGGAAGTTATCAGTGCATTGCACAAATGGGGTGTTCAGCATCGCAAGAAGATTATTGAAAATGAAATTTAACCAGTGGCATTTTTAATTTTCAACTGTTTCTTATAATTTAGGTCCAATACTATTTTATGGTATCGATAACTTGCTTCATGAGTCGCAAGCTTTTCAGTTTGTCCTGATGATTAAAAATTGGACTGGTAATCATCAGTTCATCAATACAGGAATAATCTATAAATTGCTGCAGTTCGGCTGTTACTTTCGCTTTGCTTCCAACAAATGAACAGGCTGTCATTTGGTTTACATGAAAAAGTTCCTCATCACTCATAATACCGACTAAGGAATCAACCGGAGGCTGCAATCCTTTTCTATCGTTTCGTATTAAATTCAGAAACATTTGCGTCAGACTTGTTGACAAAATTTCAGCTTCTTTATCGGTATCTGCGGCTATCGCATTAACACATGCCATAGTTTTAGGTTGGTCCAAAAATGAAGAAGGCTGAAAATTCTCGCGATAAAATTCAAACGCCTGTAAGAGCTGTTTCGGTGCAAAATGCCCTGCAAATGCATACGGCAATCCATTGGCAGCAGCCAAAGCAGCGCTGTCCATACTGGAACCTAAAATCCAAACAGGAACTTTTGTCCCCTCTGCCGGAAAGGCACGCACATTTGCCTTACAATTTTCCACAGAAAAGTAATCTTGGAGTGCAGCCACATTTTGTGGAAATCGTTGTGATTGTTCAAAGAAATCTTTTCGAATAGCTTGTGCGGTCAGCGAATCGGTTCCCGGCGCCCTTCCTAAACCCAAATCAATCCGGTCAGGATAGAGCAGTTCCAATGTTCCAAACTGCTCCGCAACGATAAGCGGTGAATGATTTGGCAACATAATTCCGCCCGAACCAACTCGAATATTTTGCGTTTGACTGGCAATATAACCAATCAGCACAACCGTTGCGGAACTTGCCACGTGTGCCATATTATGATGTTCGGCTAACCAAAATCTCTTGTAACCCAAACTATCGGCAAGTTGCGCCACGGCTTTTGTTTTTTGCAATGTTTCGCCGGCGTTGCTATCTTGGGTTATTATTGCTAATTCTAATATAGAAATTGGAATATTTTTTGTCATTTAAATTTCAAATTTTGAGCAAAATTAAGCATTTACACCAAAGGTCGATATTCTTGCATGTTAATTGAATTATAATGTTTTAAAACCGACCAATGCCTGTTTTTTACTCAAAAACTGCCGTATTTGATAAATCCAAAAAGGCAGATAGTCAGCGCATGAAAAAGAAGCTGACATTAGAATTGAAAACAGTAAGGTAAAGCAGCATCACTCCAGTATCCTTTTTTTTCATTTGGAGCCCCGTATTTACTCATAACGCAAGGCTTCTATAGGATCCATCCGGGAAGCCTTAAGTGCCGGATAGTACCCAAAAAATACACCTGTGATAAAACAGACAAAAAAAGAAAGCAAGACCGAGGATTGTGTTATTAAAGTAGGCCAATTCATAAAATGAGTGACCAGTTTTGTGGCAGAGATTCCCAACAGTACACCCAGTACTCCACCCGTAATACTAATCATAATGGCTTCGATTAAGAACTGCATCAGGATATCAATTCCTCTGGCACCAAGAGACATTCGCAATCCAATTTCTTTAGTGCGTTCCGTTACCGAAACGTACATAATGTTCATAATCCCAATCCCTCCTACTATTAGTGATATTCCGGCAATAACGGTCAACAATACCGTTAAGGTCTGGCTTGTTGAAGAAAAAGTACTGATCAGCTCCGCTTGTGTTCGCACCGAAAAATCATCTTCGGTTCCTTTTGTCAATTTATGAGTTGCCCTTAAAATCTTTTGAATCTCCATAACCGCATTATCTGTTGCATTTTCATCAATAGCCGATGCAAAAATAGATTGATAATATGTAGTGGAAAGAATTCTTTTTTGTACCGTGGTAATTGGCGTAAGAATCACATCATCCTGATCCTGACCGAATGTATTCTCCCCTTTCTTGCTCAGTATTCCAATTATTTTGAAAGGAACTTTTTTAAACCGAATGTTTTTCCCCAAGATCTCTTCCCCATTAGGAAATAGATTTTTCACTATGGTTTGTCCAATAAGGCACACTTTGGCAACTGATTTTACATCCTGATTCGTAAAAGAACTTCCCTCCTGCAAGGCCCAACCGCGTATCGATAAATATTCCGGATAGACACCCTGTATCGAAGTAGACCAATTGTAAGGTCCATTAATGACCTGTCCTCTTGAACTTACCGAAGGTGAAATGGCATTAATCGCTACGGAATACTTTTGCAAAGCTTTGACGTCCAACTCGGTAAGGGTTTGTATACTCCCAATATCCATTCTGGGTCCTCCCATCACATTGCTGATGGGTCTAATGGTAATCATATTGCTGCCCATACCGGAAATCTGACTTTGAATACTTTGCTTGGAACCCTGACCGATGGCAATCATCGCAATAACTGCGCCCACACCAATGATAATTCCAAGCATCGTCAGAAATGCGCGCAGGGTATTGCGTTGAATTGCTTTCCAGGCGATCCGTATGAGATTCATTATTTTCATTTTTTTTCAGGTATCAAATCAACTAATGGCGGAAGGCTTTGTAAGACTTCTTTTGCATTGCGTATGTTCTTATTGACGTTGTTGTTTATGATTTTTCCGTCCCGAAGTGTAATGGTCCGTTTGCTAAATGCGGCAATATCCGGTTCATGTGTGATAAAGACAATCGTTTTTCCGCGTACCTCATTTAATTCCTGCATCAGCGCCATAATTCCGTACGAGGTTCTGGAATCAAGATTTCCGGTAGCCTCATCGGCAAGGATCATGACGGGATCGTTGACCAATGCCCGTGCAATAGCTACGCGCTGTTGCTGTCCTCCTGACAACTGGCTTGGGAGATAATGAATCCTATCGGAAAGAGCAACAGATTCTAATGCACTCAGGGCCTTTTCCCGACGTACTTTCGCTGAAATTTCAGGATTATATAGCAAGGGTAATTCCACATTTTCAATTGCCGATGTCCTTGCCAATAAATTGTAAGACTGAAAAATAAAACCTAGTTTTTGGTTTCGAAGCCTTGCCAGCTCATTTTTTGACAACGTGTTCATATTGATTCCATCCAAAACGTAATCTCCTGCCGTTGGTCTATCCAAGCATCCCAATATATTCAATAAGGTCGTTTTTCCGGAACCGCTGCTCCCCATAATCGTGACAAATTCACCGGAATTAATGGTAAAACTCACATCGTTAAGTGCTTTAACGATTTCATCTCCCATCTTGAATTCCCGTCTCAGGTTTTTTATGTCTACAATAACTGAATTCATTATTCCTATGTTTTTAGCACATCAATATCTTGGACCTCCGGCGAGGACTGCGTTGGGCACCATTGTCTTTACTTTCACCAATTACCGCACGCGTTATCACTTCTTCATTTGGCGAAAGTCCTTCTGTTACTTTAACATTGACATCATCATTCAATCCAATTGTTATCACTTTTTCTAGTAATGTATCCCCTGATTTATTCCAT
Organism: Flavobacterium kochi; assembly: GCF_048286715.1. Lineage (NCBI taxonomy): Bacteria > Pseudomonadati > Bacteroidota > Flavobacteriia > Flavobacteriales > Flavobacteriaceae > Flavobacterium > Flavobacterium kochi. Next base: position 89,270 of record NZ_JBLVPW010000002.1, on the reverse strand, counting down.
ACATACGCTTTTTGCCCAGCTTCATTCACACTGGTAGTTTTATCTAGAGGTTCTTTTTTAAAATTCCTCTTTTCGCTGCTGTTCTGTTGACCTCTTCTCGCAGGCACGACGATGTAACGGCTTGTCAACGTAGAATCCGGTTTGAAATTTAAAGCCCTGGACGGAATCATTAAAGCGTTAGGGTCTTCTTCTGTATAAATATAAATACTGGCAGTCATCCCCGGTTTGAGTTTCATGGTAGTATGATCCACATTAATCAGGGTTTTATAAGTAACCACGTTCGCGGAAACCGAAGGGTGAAGCAAACCTTCCTGAACCTTTCCCTGAAAAACATCATCCGGAAAGGCATCTACGGTAAAAGTCACTTTTTGTCCCGAATGTATATCACCAATATCTGCTTCGTCGACAGCCGCACTAACCTGCATTTTGGTAAGATCTTTTGCAATGACAAATAACGTGGGCGCATTAAAACTGGAAGCGATTGTCTGTCCGGCACTAACATTCCTGTTGAGCACCACACCATCAATTGGGGAATAAATATTGGTATACGAAAGATTTTTATTTATGATCTTCAATTGCGCAAGCGAATTATCAACCGCAGCTTTGGCCGTTTCAATTTGATTCAGTGCTAACTGATAATCGGCCTTACTGATAATTCCCAATTCGAATAATCGATTTTGCCGGTCATAATTGGCGCGCTGAAAACTCAGATTACTTCTTGTATTGGCAAGATTCGCTCTTGATTGTTCGGCTTGCGCCAAAAGAATGGAAGGGTCTATTTTGGCCAACAATTGCCCTTTTTTAACTACATCATTAAAATCAACATAAATGTTCTTTACAACACCAGAAACCTGTGCTCCTACCGAAACGGTGTCAACGGGCTGAATGGTTCCGGTAGCGGTGACACTTTTGGCAATAGCACCATAACTTACCTTAGCCGTTACGAAAGTTATGGCTTCTGTTTTTTTTCGAAATACAAAATATAAAACAGCGGCAGTTGTAATGAGAATCAAAACGGAAATCAATACTATTGTCTTTTTTTTCATCGCAACAGTTTTTATGGAATTCCGGAATTACCCCAGTAAAACCCATCCCTGATTGAATGCAATACGGTGACTGACCTTGACTTATTCTTTTTTATATTGTCTCATTAAAAAAAACAATAACATGCTGATAATAACTATTTTAAATTTTAAAAAAAGCACTTTAAACCTTATCAAATTTAAGATTTTTTTTCCTAAAATCCCTTAGATTATTCCTTAAGATTCTTCCAAAAAAAAACATTGTTCAGGAATAAATGCACTCCTCAAACAATGTTTCCATTTTAATTTTTTTGTTACAAAAGTAAAAAAGCAATACTTTTATTATCTGCCGAAGTCATCCTGCAAACGAACAATATCGTCTTCATCAGAAGGATTTTCAGGGTCTGTGTGTTGCCAGATTTCGGCTACTATGCCCCATGAATCCAATCCGATCAAGCGATGACGTTCTCCCTTGTCCATTTGGATAAAAGTACCCGGAGCCAATTTTTGAAGCGCTCCTTCTTCGTCTGTCAGACTTGTTTTAACCCCTACAATTCCAGAGAGTACTTTCCATATTTCTGCTCTGCGATGGTGAAATTGCCATGACAGGCGTTTGTGTGGAGCAACTACCAAAATTTTGGGACTTAACTTATTTGTAATTCGAATCGCATCCATTCCAAGATGCGGGAAAAACTTAGCGGCAAAAGCACTCGCCTGACTTTCATCAATCACAAAAAAACCTCCCCAAGGACGGGTTTCATCTTGTTTTATAACGGTGAAATTTTCTTTTTTTAATGCTGCCGCAAGCTCTTGAAAAACAGCGCTTTTTTCTAAATTATCAGGTAGGTTCAGATTCATTTTAATTGTTTAAAAAGTAATAGATATTTGGTTGATCTGTGTTGATCTATTTTGTGCTATTGCCGGTTTCTGTAAATAATAAAATCGTTGGATTTCAATTTTGGGGTTCCCATCAGGATTTTTGCTCCTTTTGGAAGCCTGATATCTTTTGCTAAGCCAAAGTTAATGACTACTGTGAGTGTATCGCCTTCAAAAGACCGGGTAAACAAAATTTGATCGTCATGATGCTCCAATCGCTCGTATTTCCCATATTGCAACACTTTTTCATTATTCCGTAATGCAATCAATTTTTTGTAATTATTAAGAATAGTATTTTCTTTGCTCATTAAATGCTGCACATTGGCCTGCTTGTAATCCGGATTAATTTTAATCCACGTTTTCCTGTTTGAAAATCCTGCGAAAGCATTTCCATTCCATTGCATCGGACTGCGCGATTTGTCACGGTTGTGCTCATTCCCTTCAACAAGCGCTTCATCAGGATTTTTACCTTTGGCTAAGGCCAGTTCATAATGAGTCCTTCCCTGTATGTCTACCATTTCTTTCAAATTCCTGGCAATAATATTATGCATCCCGATTTCTTCTCCGTAATAAACAAAAGGAACTCCTTTTGCGGTAAGCATCAAGGCCGCTAATGCCAATGCTTTATGCGGATTCCCGTCGGCCAATCGGTCCATCATTCTGGGCATATCATGGCTTCCAAAAAACAAAGTCGGATAATTGTTCATGTTTTTCTCCATGCTTTGCAATTCATCAAAAATACGTTGCGAGGAAAATGTTTTGATGCTTCCAAAGTTAAAATTAAAAACAACATCCAACAAATCTTGCGATTGATATTGCTTTAAAACCTCAATTTTGTCACTTCCAATTTCACCAACTATAAATCGGTTATCGTACGCATTTACAGTTGATTTTATTATTCGCATGGCATTTTTTACTCCCTCCTGATCAATGTCGTTAACATGCTGCTGCTGACCCGCTACAATTGGATTGTCGGCTGTAATTCCGTTGGTGTTTAAAAAATTAATCACATCCAGTCGAAATCCATCCACTCCATTATCCAGCCAAAACCGCAACACTTTTTGAACCTCAGCAACCACTTTAGGATTGGACCAATTGAGATCGGCCATTTTTTTATCAAATTTATGATAGTAATATTGATGGGTTAAAGTATCTTTTTGCCACGCTGTTCCGCCAAAGAAAGATTCCCAATTGTTGGGTTTATCTTTCCAGATGTAGTAATCCCGATACGGATTGTCAATTGACTTCCGGGATTCCTGAAACCATTTACAGTCCGTAGAAGTATGATTCAGCACCAGGTCCATAATTACTTTTATTCCTCTTTTATGGGCTTCTTTTAAAAAAGTATCAAAATCAGCTTTACTGCCGTAAGTGGGATCCACCTCATAATAATTGGCCACATCATAACCATTGTCCACTTTTGGAGAAGTCAGAAAAGGCGTGAGCCAGATTCCTTTTATCCCTAATGATTTCAAATAGTCCAACTTAGTGGTCATTCCTTTAAAATCACCATATCCATCTCCATTGCTATCCGCATAACTGGGCATATAGATTTGATAAAAGACCGATTCTTTCCACCAATCCTCCTGGTTTTGGGTATTTTGTGCCTCCATTGAGCTACTATCCAATATAAAAAAAGAAAGTAGTGCAACGATTACTATGCTCGATTTCATAGGCAATCCCTTTTATTTTTTCTGTTGAAATTTATAATCCACCACTATACCATTCACCAGCATTTTAGTGCCTTGGTAGGTAACTGTTCCCACTGAGGGAACACAAACTATTATGGCTGCACTTTCTGGCGCAATCTTTATTTTAACGGAAGAAGCAACATTACGCGCAACAAAGCGCCCGGCTACCGTATTGTATAAATCCACTTTTTTTCCTTTTTTAACAGCTATCGAAACTGCCTTATCAGTGGTGTAGGGATTATAATATAAAAAAGAAGGATAGGCTTTATCACTGTAAAAATCAGTAGCCAATAAATTTAACTGTAGTATGCCGACAACATCTGTTACACGGATAATACTTCCAAAAATCCCGGCGTGGCCACTGCCATAAACACTGAATTGAGATTCCTTTGGATTTTCCCCAGGTACCCAAAGCGGTCCATCACCTTGTGCCACAGGACCTTTTAAATGCTCATGTTCTTTGTAGCTGGATTGACGAATCAGGCCTTCATAACCGATTACTCCTTTTGAAACTTCAGCCAGTTCAGGGTTCGTTTCATGCTCGTCCGGCATGTATTGCGGGTAAAAAAAGCGGGATGCATTTGCTGCATTCAACATCCATTTACCAATTGCCCCGGCATACGATTGATCGTATCGAACCATAGGAACTAGTGGCCAGGCCGCATCATAAGTGTTCATTAAAAATCCGTAACCTCCATGATCTACCGTGCTGCCCACAATTCCTGAAATATCAATTCCATTCCAGTTACCGACCAGTACACCCCACCCTTCACGACATACAGCAGTTCCGTCAAAGCTCCAGGCCAACATTTTATTGGTGTCATACTTTTTACCCCGCTCCGCATTGATTCTCGCCGATAAATAAGCTCCAAAAGGCATTAGTAATTCGTAGGTTGGATTTATCGGTTGCGATTCCAGGGCAGTTAATGCCCGCATCGCTCCTTTTAAATAGCGTGGATCACCAAACTTTTTATAGGCTGCATACAGAACCCAGGCATGACCGGCTGCTGCATCAGGCTGCGCACAGATGTTGTTTTTCATCGGTTTCATTTTGCCATAATCAAAATAGGAATAGTTATAATTTCCATTCAATATGGAATCGGCCTTGAAAAATTTTTCTGCGATACTTTTAGCAATTTCCTTAAAACCCGGTTCCTTAGGATATTTGTCATAAACAGCATAAAACAAAAGGTTCGGATATACATCGTACCACCAGTCACGCCCATAACCTCCCCCTAATAAAGCAACTTCCGGGCAGGTATTATTCATCATAATATCCCAGCCTGCTTCTTTATTATAATAGTTTTTAAGCATTGCAACATAGTCCAGATTTTTTTGTTTGCTTTTGTCAATCCCAACCAAACTAGCTCCTAATGTAGCACCCATCGTCGCAAGCGCTTCGTGAAACATTCCTTTATTATGGCCTGGTCCTTGTCTTACATCACCGACCGCAGTATACATTCCGACAACATCTTGAGAAAAATTCTTTTTGCTCTTGTCCATCCATACCATAGGCCAGAATTTTCCTTTGGCATTGAAATCATACACCGTACTGTCAAAACTGACCGCCAGTTTTTTATAATCGATGATTTGCAATGGTTTTGGCAGGTTTGGCATTTGATCCACACGAGCAATCTTTTGTTGTTTTACCTGGGCTGTTCCATTTATTCCGAAAAGAATAAAAAACAGGCCCACCAATGTGATTTTGAAAATAGTATTCATTCCTTATTTTTATTTAGTTGTAAATATATTTTAAATAGTAACCGTTGCATTACACCAGCTTTTCTGCCACTTCATTCAGCACTTTACTATCAATTTTTGTTTCATCCGGCGAAAGCAATTTTCCTTGCGCTATAATTTTCTTGGCTACAAAAATAGAACACAATTGCAATAGTGCCACAATTACAATGGCATACCGTAACGCAATTTCAGTAGAGATGGAGTACGCCAAAACCAGAAATGTCCCGGCACCCAAAAACCTGCCCACAAACAAACCTGCTTCATGATTTAGAATATAAGCAAATTCTCCTCTTTTTTCTATTTTGGAAACGATATCGATGACTTTAAACTGGATTGGAAAATACGCCAAATCCATTAGTGGTTTTGCAATCAGTAACAACAGGATGAATAAAATTACCCCTGTCTGATTAAATAACAATCCATTGATTACTGCTCCTAAAGCAAATAATACCAGTCCCGCCGTGAATATTTTTATACGGTCTGAAGGTTTAGAGAGCCTCCCTAAAACGTACATAATTACCGCTGCAATTACTGCTCCTATGGATTGTGCAGTTCCTAACGCTCCTTCTTTACCTAACAATAACATAATCAGCATGGCGGGCGCCGTTACCAGAAAACCCTGTACCAAACCTTTCAACAAGGATAAAGATAACAGTTTATACCACAGTTGATGAAATTTAAAAAAAACATATTGTTTCTGTTCCGGGTTTTTAAATGTTCCCCTAAAACAAACTATGGATGCTACAACGGTCACTAAAAACACGATTCCGGTAATGATCAGATAGGCGGTATGTATTTGTGCTTCGTCACCGCTTGATTCGATAAACCAGCCGATAGTAATCGGAATGATAACGGCTATAATGGTATAGAAAAAAGTTTCCAAGCCATAATAATAATTTCGATTCGTATCATTGGTAATGGCCAGTGCCAGATAATCCCTGTTAGACCAATAGAAACCAAAAGACAATCCCATGGTAATTCCGGCGAATCCAATTCCCACTAAATCTAGCGTTTTCAACGACATCATAATCATCATGGAAACGCCGCTTAGCATCATTCCGGCCGAATATAATTTTCTAATGTTAAAATGTTTCAACAAAAAACCATTCAATAAAAAGGTAAGCGGAATTCCGGTGTAAATCGTAAGCTGATAAATTACCACTTTTACGGGATCATTGGAGCTTCTCATTACATAGGCAGCGACAAAAATATCGATCACGGGTAAAACGATGGCATAGACAAGATTGGTAAGTACCAGAATTTGAAAATTATGAGTTTGGCTTTTAAAATGACCAATTTCTATTTGTAGTTTCTTGAACATTAGTTAAATTTTAAAAGTGAATAAATGTCATTAATAGAAAACTCCGCGCCACAAACAAACTCATCTGAAGCACCGTAATAAATGGTAACGGTATCACCATCAGGATGTACCACATGCCCGTTGGTAAATACTACATTTCCAAAAAAACCAGTCAGTTCATATGTTGCAGTAGGCACCATAATAGGTTCTTCTGTTCGTGCAATTACTTTTGTCGGGTCTCCTAAATCCATTAAAAAAGCCCCTAAACAATATTGATGTGCTGCATTGGCGCCATGATAAATAGACAACCAGCCTTTTTCCGTTTTTATCGGAGCAGCACCGGCACCAACTCTTTTACTATCCCATAAACCGGCTCTGGTTTTAATAATACAATGATGATTCCCCCAGTGTAACCCATCCGGAGAGGAAGTGATCCAAATATAATTCCCTCCAATATCAACACTGCTTGGGCGGTGTAAAGCGTAGTACATTCCATTAATTTTTTCGTCAAAAATGGCACAATCCTTATTGTGTGGAGGCAACATCATTCCGTGCGATTCAAAATTTCTCCAATCCGTTGTGGTGCGTAAACCTACTCCTACTCCATTATCAGAAACAGCTGTATACGTAAGATAATATTTATTTTCGAGTAAAGTTACCCTGCAATCTTCAACGCCAAATGTTTCCAGCATTCCTTCACCAACTAAAAGCGGATAATTCTCCGGTTCATAAAAATGATGTCCATCCTCGCTGCATAACAATCTCAGGTGAGACAGCGTCGTTAAATAATCAACTCCCTTATAATTAATTACTCTTGCGTCGCTCGCATCCAAGTCAGGGTCGTTAGTAGGAATTTCTATAATTTTAATGGCCCCTGTTTCCGTTAGAATAGGAAAAGAAATAATGTTCTCTTTTTGTTCCGGTCTTTCGGCTACACGAACAATCAACCATGTTTTTTCTTCAAATCGAAATACGCCCGGATTAAGAAGGCAGGTAATTTGCAACCCTTCTCTACTGGCAGGTAAATCTGCCGGGGACAATAAAGGATTTTGTGTGAAACGTTTTGCGATATCTTTCATGCTATTCTATTTAGTTTTTAGTTTTTGATTTCTAGTTTTTGATTTCTAGTTTTTAGCTTTGAAGTCCGGATCCATTTCTGGCGTTCTTATTCCTGCTACTTCGTCTGCCATAAGAATGAATACATTCCAGCACAAACCTCTTGTTGAAGGCCACCAAGAATCCGTTGTGGTCCATTTTGTTGGAATAAATTCTTTGCTGTAAGGCCATTTTTGATTGAGGTTAATTTCGGCCCAGGCCCTGTTCTCCATCCTTTTTTCCGCCTTTTCCCACCCGTGTTTTTGCCCCGCTACATAAGCGCAATATTCGGCCCGAAACCAACTGCCCCCGTTATAATAAACGCCATCTTGCGAACCGTCGGCATAATTAGATTTTCCAAACTCGCCAAAAGGCTGATAATCTGCACTTAAATAAGCATATCCTTTTTCAGTACCGGTCAATCGAATACAAATTGGTGCTGTTGTTCCATATTCCGGATGAGGCGAATTTGACACTTTATTAAGAACTGGCATTTGATTCAAATGATTAATTACCATTTCGTCCGTCAAAATTGGTCTGTTAAACAGCCATAATGAGAAGAATTCCGGTTCTAAATCTGTCAGAGTAATGATATCAGGAAATTCTTTATCAAACAAAAGGTGTTTTCTTTTTTCATCATAAAAATTTCGATACGCTTTAGCTGCTTTTTCTATATAGGCTTCACTGATGTCAAAACCCAATTCCTTTATAGTTCGCAACGCAATGACCAGCATTCCCTGATTTACCGCAAGCCTGTCCGTTTTTGGCTTATAATCAATAATGTCAACTTGACTCATACTAAAGTGGGATTGGCAAATTCCATCCTTATTTTCATCAAATTCATTTAAAACATAGTCAACTGCTTTTTTAATTTTCGCTTCTGGCAGTTGTACTCCAAAACGTCTTTTATTGATCATTGCCCAAATAAGCCATTCGATAGTGGCCTCATTATCCTTCACTTCTATGGATCCCATATAAGGGCTTATAATAGTTCCAATAGCTCCTTTTGCATTTTGGGTTTGTGCCCATTTGTTCCAAATGGAAAGATTCAGTTCCTTATTATAACTTGAAACGACAGAGAAGAAAGAATCCCGATTATACATATCTGGCGAATAGTTACTATTAGGAACATTAAAAGGTGTAAAATCATCTATCGCGGTAATCCATGTTAGCATATTGAAATTTGCGTACAACATTTTCTCAATCAAATTCCCTTTAAATCCTTTACCTTCAGCCAAACGCGATTGTGAAGACACCACAAAATCATGATGATTTTTCCATGGCTCAATAAAAACATAGGTTATTTTTGTAACCTTTTCGCCAATATTAATTCTGTTATATGGTTCCTTTACAGGCTGATGTGCTGTAATTTGCAAATTTTTTATTGCAAGGGTACACTCTTTTCCATCCTGTGCACCTATGAATAAAGATACACTGTCATTTTCTATATAAGGCACCAAAACGCTCCCTTTAAAAAGGGTCCATTCCTTTTCCGAAGTGGGAAATTTATCTATGTATTTTACGCCATCTTCCAATTCAATTGTTTTCTTGCCCTTTTTAATTCTAAAAAGTTTAAGCGCAATAGGTGTTGTTCCTTTCGAAAGAAAAGAAATTGTATACACTTTTTGATCCTTAAATGGTGCTGCAATTTCGAATCCGGATAGCTTATTCTCGTTGAATGTGAGGGTTACCAGACTGTCATTCTTTTCAATTTCAACATCACCCACTTTTTTAAATTGGCTGTCATTTTTTAATTTTAATTCTTTTCCACCATCCAGATTGTACATTTCACCAAATGTCTGCCTGATGTAATTTTGGTTGTTTTTTCTTTCTTCTAAAGTTGCAACAGCTACCAAAGCAGGATCCGGAAGTTTTCGCATCCCTACAAAACCACCACCATGTCCGTTAAAACGTCTTCGGGTAGTTCGGGTATAATGGTTTTTGTAGCCGGCATCCATCAAAAATCCAACAACATGATTATCCGGCGTAACAAATCCAGCCGAAGGAAACATTTCATGTGCAAAACCTCCGGGGAAATTATCGTATTCAAAAGTGACATATTTTGAAGGCGTTTGAGCTGGTTTTGAAGTTTCAGTTAACGTATAATATAACGAAGGCATGCCCGACTGATATAAATCGATGCTTTTTTTGATCACATTTTTGTTTATAATTTCATAAGTAACTGTAATCGAAATATTCAAATCAAACTCAGAAACATAGGTGTCTCTTGTTAAATGCACCATCGTATCATCGCCGGTCCATTTTGATCCTTTCCATGCGGAAATTTTTGCTTTTTCACTTAAATCCGAATTAGCCATTTCCAATGAAAACTCCTCTGTGTTTTTAACTATTAATTGATTCCCATTGTAAATGTCAACATTAAAACCATGTTCAACATCTCCTACAACTTTTAAATTAATATTCTGACTGAACGAAATCGTTCCGATAAGACAGAATAGTAAAATAGAAAGGGTATTGAAAAATCTGCTCATTTTAAATGTTGTTTTGTTTATAGTGGTAATTAGAATCTGATATTCTTACCTGGCTCACTTTGTTTAAAAAGCTATTTCTGCAAGTAAAAAATAGAGAAGCAGCAATTTTTTTTAATTGTAACTGCTACTTCTCAAGGAATATTAATTAAACCAAACCTATTTAATCAGAATATTAATACCCTGGGTTTTGTGTCAAAGTCCCTGCTGATGCATCAATTTCTGATTGAGGGATTGGATACAACATGTGCTTGTCCTGGAAACTTTTTCCATGAGCTGTCATCACTGCTTTTGCAATTCCCCATCTTTTTAAGTCGAGCATTCTTTGATTCTCAAAACCAAGTTCTGCCCTTCTTTCTGAAATTAACCACCCCTTTATAGTCGCTTTGTCGGTAGACGCGACTCTGTCTAACAACGTTCCTACTGGCGGGATGGTTCCCAAGGCCGTCACGGTTGTTCTGGCTCTGGCTCTTATTTGGTTGATAATAACAATCGCTCCAGAAAAATTACCAGTCTCATTCATTGCTTCTGCTTTCCAAAGTAATGCGTCGGCATAACGCATGTACACTTTATTGGTAGCAGCATCATCATTTCCTTTATTGGCACCATCTAAACTTCCTAACATTTTATTCACATTTTGATTAGCGGCATCAACTGTATATAATTTTCTTGGATCATTTGCTTCAAATGAATTTAAAAAATCGGTACTTGGTGCAAAGAATCCCCATCCTAAAGGAGCACAAATTCCATTACCTCTTCTTGGAGTGGTATTCGTTTGGTGGTCATAAGAAAAAATAACTTCATTATCCGTATACTCTTTAGAAGTACTGAAATTATCGAAATAATTTGCGTTCAGACTATACCCAAGTGGCGCTAACTCATCAACCAATGTTATTACTTCTGCCCATTTTTGAGTATACAACGCTGCTTTTGCCTGAAGCGCTATCACCGCACCTTTAGAAACTCTCCATTTTTCCGTAGTGGAAGAATATTTAGAGTTTGGCAGCAATGCTTTTGCCAGTACTAAATCTGATTTTATTTTGTCCCAAACCAATCCTTTATCTGCTCTCACTGCAACATCAAAAGCTTCCTGATAGGTTTTTACCGGTGCTAAAATTAATGGCACGTCACCAAAATTGGTAACCAAAGAGAAATAGTAATACGATCTCAAGAAATAAGCTTCACCCAACAATTGGTTTTTTCTGGCAGCCGTTATTCCGGTAATCGCTTCAATATCCGCTTTTGTTAATAATTCAATCGCGATATTTAATCTTTTAATCCCTTCATAATTGTATTTCCATAATCCATTTGGTCCCCCGTTTGTTGACGTAAATGTGAAATTATTAATGTCATCCATCCACGGTTGATCTCCATCTGAACTCCATTTTTTCTCCATATCATCCGATGCGATGTCCTGCATAACATAATCATTTTGAAAAACAAGACCTCCGCCCCAGTCCCATTGTGCTAATATGTTCAATCGGTTCGAAAGCAATTCATAAGAAGAGTTTACAGAACTTTCAACCGTACTTAATGTTGGAGTGCTGTTCGCCTGATCCAAAGTTGTTAATCCTATTGGCTCTTGTGTGAGCTCATCCTGGCAACTCCCCAACGACAATAAGCCCAACAGAATACTCGTTTTAAATAAATTTTTCATAATTTATATTTTTTAATTTTTTATTTAAAGTTTAACTTTTACTCCAAAAATAAACGACTGAGATTGTGGATATGTTCCTTTGTCAATCAATGAAGTAGATTCCGGGTCCAAGCCTGTGTATTTGGTTATTGTAAATAAATTTTGACCTGATGCATACAATCGCATGTTTTTTATGCCTAAAACCGATTTATTGAAAGTATAACCAATTTCAAGATTTTTCAATCTTAAATAAGAAGCATCTTCAACAAAAACACTAGATACATTACCTCCGCCATTATTATTAAAAGTAAGTCGAGGCGTTGTATTGGTTGAACCTTCTCCATTCCAGCTATTCAATACTGCTGTTGTAGAATTGAAAGGACGGCTGTCATAGTTTAAGATTTGTTTCAAATCATTATAACGATCTACTCCTTCCACTCCTTGCAATAAGAAAGAGATGTCAAAGTTTTTGTATTCTCCATTAAATGCAAGACCATAGGTTATTTTTGGAATTGGATTACCAATAAAAGCACGGTCATCAGCATTTATCTGTCCATCACCATTTAAATCTTTAAACTTGATGTCTCCAGGCTGTGTTCCATTAGCGTTTGCAAATAAAGTACTGCTGACTTCCGCTGCATTTTGATAAATACCATCAAATTGGTACCCATAATAAGAACTGATGGGCTGACCAACTTCGGTTTTTGTATGTGTAGCATCATCACTAATATTTTTTACAAATTCATGAAGTTTGTTTACCCTGTTTGTCAGGGTTGCAATGTTTGCATTTACGCCGTATTTAAAGGCATGCTCGTGATTCTGCAGATTTACTCCGAATTCGAATCCTTTATTGCTCACTTCACCTGCATTGACGTAAGTCCTTTCTATAACTCCTACAGATACCGCAGGTAAGCCCACCGTTAATAAGATATCATCTGTGGTTTTTGTGAAATAATCAGCTGTAAAAGACAAATTGTTTTTCAAAATTCCGAAATCTACTCCAAAGTTAGTTTGTGTCGTAGTTTCCCATTTTAAATCCGGATTTCCATAACGGACCACATTTACAACTCCTCCAGTGGAAGAAACAAGTGTTTCGTAGGCATTATTTGGTAATTCCTGATTCCCGCCTTGACCCCAACTTGCTCTTAATTTTAGATTAGAAATCCAATCTGTTTTTTCCATGAAACTTTCTTGAGACAGTACCCACCCTCCGGAAACAGATGGAAAATAGCCCCATTTATTATTTGGTCCAAATCGTGATGAAGCATCTGCTCTCATTGTAGCGGTTGCAAAATATTTATTGGCGTAGCCATAAGTACCCGAAGCAAAGTAGGATAACAAGCTCCAGTTTTGTGCAGATCCTGAACTGTAAGCATTAGTTGTACTACCATAATCCAGGTATCTGAAAGGATCCGTAGTATTGTCAAAATTTTGTCTGCTGCCACCAATTGCTGAAGCTTTGCTATTGATGTTTTCCATACCTGCCAATACATTTACGCTATGGACATCGTTGAACGTTTTTACATAATTCAATGTATTGGTAAAAGTAAATGTCATATCCTGACCTCTGTTTTCATCTAAACCATTGGGCCTGTTATTTCGTCCCATACCATAGTAGGGATTGGAAGAATCATTGATGTTAGCATCTCCGAAGTTTGAAGCAAAGTTTTTGTTGTGAGAAAATTTGATATCCACACCTAAATTACTTTTGAATTTTAAAGATTTGTCTCCTAAAAAAGCATATTCCCCGTATAAATTTCCAAAAGTTTGGAATGTATTTCTTTTGTCATCTGTAAAGTGAACAATAGCAATAGGATTTGAAGTGTATTCATAAATTTTACTCCACCCGTCATTTGGACCGGTGTAAAAAGGCAAATCCGTATAAGGATTGCTTTCTTTATAAGTTGGATCGCTAACGTCTTTGTAAACGCCCAAAACCGGAGGTCGTAACAATGCATGACGAATCACACCCGGTGCATCACCGCTGGAAGATAGTTTATCTTGTTTCGCGTAGCTAATCTGAAGATTTGTTCCCACTTTGAAACGATCTGAAACCGCTGCGTTAACGTTGGTTCTGAAATTAAAACGTTGGTATTTATCATTATCTTCTACTACAATACCGTCCTGTCCAAAATAACCTCCTGAAATTAAATACTGTACATTTTCGGAACCTCCGCTTGCCGACACCTGGAAGTTTTTAGAAATACCTGTTGTAAACAATTCATCCTGCCAGTTGGTATCCGCCAAATCTGTTCTGTTCCTGTCCGCTGCATAAGGACTAATAGCCGATGCTGCATTTCCGGCAGTATTATGCCAAGCCTGATCTTTTACAGTTAAGTATTGGTCTGTATTCAGCATTTTTGGAAGGTTAGCCGCAAAGTGAATTCCTGAGTAATAATCAACATCTAAGCTACTTCTTCCTTTTAGTCCGCTTTTAGTGGTAATCAAAACAACTCCACTAGCTGCTCGGGAACCATAAATAGCTCCAGCTGCCGCATCCTTCAATACTGACATTGTTTTCACATCAGATTGATTAAGAAAAGAAATGTCACGAGTAGGAACCCCGTCGATAACATACAGCACGTCATTCTTGCCAAGTGTACCTTCCCCTCTAATCCTTAATTTAATACCATCTCCGGGAGCACCGGTATTGGCCGCTACAAAAACACCTGCAACTTGTCCCTGTAAAGCCTGAGCTACATCGACAACCCTTGTTTTTGATAAATCCTCCATGTTAACCGTGCTGACTGCACCGGTTATGGAAGCTTTCTTTTGACTGGTATATCCAACAACCACCACTTCATCCAGTTTTTGTGAATCACTGGTTAATACCGCATTGACAACACTGCTTCCTTTTACCGGAATTTCTTTAGTTAAATATCCGATAAAACTAAAAATTAAAACGGCATTCGAATCCACTTTAGAAAGGGTATAATTTCCATCTAAATCCGTTACAGTATTTATAGTTGTACCTTTTACAGTAACGTTTACTTGCGGCATTGGACCACTGCTATCAGAAACTACACCTTTAACCGTTTGGGCGTACATTGCACTCCCTGCAACTATTGTCCATAATAGAACCATAGTATAAATGACATTTTTTCGCATCATGAGAAAGTGTTAAATTGATTAATAAACTGAGTGATTTTTTTCATGTTAATAAAAATTAGGTTAATTAAATGCATTAATGGTTTTTTTTGATTAAAAATCATTTGATAAAAGTAATTAGAGCCCATAAAAAAAGGTGTACACTATTTCTTCAAAAGTGTACACCTTTTACAAAGATGTTGATTTTTAGGTCTTTATTAAAAAAATCTAGAACTTAGATTTATACTTCAACTGGTAATTTTTAGGAGTGGTAGTATACATTTTTTTAAACTCACGGTAAAAATAAGAACGGTTATTAAAACCCGACTGATAGCACACTTCAGAAACTGTCAATACATTCTTACGCAATAGTTCTGCAGCATATTTTAACCGTATGGTTCGAATTAAATCTCCCGGAGTGAAACCGAAAATCTGTTTGATTTTTCTATACAATTGCGAATTACTGATTCCTAATTCTTTCTCAATAAATAAGCTTTGAAGATTTTCATCATCAATATTTTTACGGATAAGTTCAATGACTCTTTTTACAAAATCCTTTTCCTCATTATTTATGGGAAGCGTAGCCAGATTCTCGATGAGCGTATCCTGGGTAAAGTGCTTTACTATTAATTCTTTTTCTTCCAGTAACTTTTGTACCCTCACCAATAAATGATCGGGATAAAAGGGTTTCGGTATATAGGAATTCGCGCCACTTTCTAAACCTTCGATTCTATGGATGACCGAATCTTTTGCCGTAAGCATAATAAACGGAATATGACAGGTTTTGATGTCCGTTTTGACTTTCTTACAAAGGTCTACCCCATCCATCAGGGGCATCATTACATCACTAATGATGATATCAGGAATTTTGTTTTCAAGGACTTCTAAGGCCTCTATACCATTATAGGTTACAATAATTTTGTATTTCTCTCCTAATAAATCATTCAGAAAGAGATGAATTTCCTTCTCATCTTCGACTATTAATACCGTTTTTCGACTGTCTTCCAACACGTTAAGTGACTCAATTTTATTTGGAGTTTCTTCAGATGGACCCGGAACGTCTTCCAGGATATTTTTAAGATGATGCGAAATCAAAACCGGACTTACTTCCACGTCCAGTTCCTTTTGGCTAAACGCTTCCTTACTGCAGGGTATCAGAATGGTGAAAGTGGTTTCTTCATTTGCAATGCTTGAAACCAGCACTTCACCTCTTAATACGGTGACCAGTTTTTTAATATAAGCCAGTCCAATACCGGTTCTAAACATATCGTTATCAGCCCCTGTATTGGTATCCGACAAGAAAAAGCGATCAAACAGCGAATCTAACTTCTGTTTTGGAATCCCTTTTCCGGTGTTGACAATAGTGATGTTTATTATTTTTGAATCGGCACCCTGAATCTGAAATTTAAGATCAATCTTTCCATTGACAGGAGTATATTTAAAAGCATTTGACATCAGGTTAAATACTATTTTCTCAATTTTATCCTTGTCAAACCATCCAGGCAATGTTGATGGAATGTCAAGATTGTAATCAATATTTTTATCCAATGCCCATTCGTCAAATAATTCGGCGATTTGTTCAACCAAATTAACAAGATCAAATTCTTTTACTGTTACTTCTAAATAATCATACTCTGCTTTTCTGAATTCTAATAATTGCTGCGTCAAAAACAATAATCTTGACGAATTTCGTTGAATCATCTGGATAAACTTCTGATTTTTATCGCTAAGATTTTCGGTTTCCGCTAATTTTTGAGCAGGTCCAACAATCAAAGTCAAAGGAGTCTGGAATTCGTGGGCCACATTTGTAAAAAAGGTGAGTCGGTTTTCATGAAGTTCTTCTTCTCTTTTTCGAAAAAGTATGTTTTGGCTTAACGATTGGCGTTTTTTGTAATAACTCAGTACAAACAATATAAAAAGTGCGACCAATACCAAATAGAGTATAATTGCAAGATTAGATTGCCAAAACACGGGCTTAATTCGGATGTCAATAGCATGAACGGGTTTGCTCCAAATACCATCGCTATTGGACCATTTTATCCACAAAGAGTAATTTCCTTTAGGAACGTTGGTAAAAGAAATCGTTCTTCGGTTGCTGATGAAATTCCAACTCTTATCAAAATGCATCAATTGATACGCGTATTTGCATTTTTCGCTGTTGATATAGGTCAAAGCTGCTAATTCAATGTCAAAAAAGTTCTGATCATGATTCAATACAATCGAAGGATGCGAAGTCGCATCCGGCGCTATCACCAATCCCTGATAATAAGGAATTGCCTGATTTTGCCCGCTAATTTTATTAATAAGAAGAGCTGGAATAACCGATGATTCCTTTATTTTTTGAGGCAAAAAGTAATTAAATCCTTTTATTCCTCCCATAAAAATAAAATCAGACTTCTCATTCTGGTAAAAAGCCCCATCTGCAAATTCATTATTTTGAAGACCTTCATTTTTTGTATAGTTAATAAACTTTGTTCCGTTAAGGATAAAATTGGATAACCCGAAATTCGTGCTTAACCAAAGATTGGATTTTTTATCCGAAACAATTCCGTGAATGGTATTGTTAGGAAGTCCCTGTTTAACAGTAAAACTTTTAAATACCGCTTTTCCGTCACTTTTTAAATCTTCCAATACATTTAATCCAAAACTCGTCCCAATCCAAAGTCTGTTATTGGCATCAATTTGCAGACACAATATGTCATTATTGGATAGACTTTTAGGATCATTCTTTATATTTTTATAGGTGCGAAATTGACCGGATTCTTTGTTAAACAGACTCAAACCACCCAAACGGGTTCCTATCCAAAGCTGATTTTCATTCTTCGGAATTATTGAAAAAACAATATTACTGCTCAATGCTTTTGCTGCATTATTGCCCGCAAGGTATTTTTGGAATTCGGTTACTTTTAATCGATCTCCGGAACGTTCTATTTTACAACGAATCATCCCATACCCATTGGTTCCCAGCCAAATAATTCCTTTTTTATCCTGATAAATGCTGTATGTTGACTTAAAATAATCGCATTTTTCATTGCCTAAAATTTCAGACCAATTGATCAGCTTTGATTTTTTTAAGTCAAAAACAGTAATGCCACCTCCATCAGTTCCTATAAAAATCAAATTCTCCTGTCCTTTGCATAAAGCAAATACTGCATTATTGATCGTGCTGTTACTTTCATTAAACCTGGTGTATTGCAACGATTTTTCAGGATTCAGATAAAAATCAGAAGAAAAGCGAAATAACCCTTTTCCTTTGGTTCCCACCCAAAAAGAATTCCCTTCCACTTCAAGAAATGCACGAACGATGCCGCCATCCAGTTCAGGAATTTGTGCTTTAGAAATTAAATTAAAGGCTCTTTTAAGCGGATACATTTTAAAGATTCCATCGCCATCCGTTCCTGTCCAAAGTACATTTTCACTTCCCTGAATCAAGGTGGTAATCTTTTGATTTTTAAGATATTTCAACCATGGTTTAGCGATGCTGTTTCCAGTACTGTCAATGATTAAATATCCTGACTTACTGGAAAGAACAAGCCCTTCCGGGATATGTCCAATACTATTTTCGACATTTTTTTGAGTAATAACCTGACTCTTATTGTCAGACAAAGAATGCAATACTGCATTTCCTGTTGTCGTAACGATACCGATTTTCTGATTTGAAACTATTCCAAAAGTTTTAACATTGTCTGCAATCAATGCCACTTTTGAAACGGTCTTTTTGTTATTGCTGTCAGTGCTAAGTGACAAAGCATAAAGTGTATTGTTTTCAAACAAAACAAGCAATTGACCTGTTGGGGAAAAGTCCATTTTTATCACCGCTTTGGTCGAAAGATTTTTAGCCTTTAGTGACTGAAATTCAGTCCCGTCAAAGTAGCCAATCCCCCAATCCTTTACGGCACAGAATACTTTCTTTGAAGCATCAAGCGCCATATTGAATTCTGATTCTGATAAAGGAGGTTTATTTTTCCTGCTAAAATAATAACGCTGAAACGCATCCGTTTTTTTATCATACCGATTAATTCCATGTATGGTCAGTATCCAGATTCGTCCGGAATTATCTTCGTCTATTTTAAGGATTACCTGATTGCTAAGGCTATTTTCATTGTCCAATTCAGGTCTGAAAATTTTGAAATTATTTCCGTCATATCGATTTAGACCATCCCAGGTACCAATCCAAAGTAAATTTTCGGAATCCTGAAAAATAGCATTAACAGAACTATTGGAAAGTCCTTTCGTATTATCCAATTGTTCGGATGAATACCTTACATCTAAAGGCCTGGAAGCATCTAAAAGTACTTTACTGTTAGTATGGCTTTCAGATATGGCATTTCCCTGACCACGATGGAGTTCAGTATCTAAAGGGGTAGTTTTTCCTTTGTTATCACAAGCAACAAGTCCTATAAAAATAAGACTGATAAATAAAATTCTAATTTTCAATTGAATAAAGGTTTTCTGGATTTTTTTTGCCCTCTAAAGTCACTGCTCGATTATGAAGGTATAATGCACAACTATTTTTACTTTATCTTTTTAGTTATGATATCTCAATCCTTTAGAAGATCCTAGGGTATACAAAAAAGAAAATAGGACAAATTGATGCAATTATAAAACCCAAATATATAAAAAAGTTATCAATTGAATAAAATAACAGGCATATGTTTGCGCTAACAATAAAATAATTGGAGTAAAAATAGTTTAGTCAACTGCATTTGTAAGAATAGTATTTTGGTATTACAAAAAGAAATTCCAGCGTCCCGTTAATTAAAAAACGAAAGAATAGCGCAAAGACGGATATAAAATCTGAATTTTCGTTAAATTTGTATAAAATAGTTTGATTATGGAAATCAGAATCGAAGCTGTTCAAATTGCGGAATCCTTCAATATGAAGAAATTCCGTGGTGATTTTCGCGCCGAAGCGCATTCGGGTTCCACTTCCGAAGTGTTTTATGCATTGGAGGAAAACAAGCGTTATTTGTATATTTTTGATTATGGTGTTGTGGTCTTTGCCAATTATGATGCGGTTGCCAAAAGTGAATTCGCCAACTTTATAAAAAATTACGCCACGACTTTGGTCGATTTGGATCTATCGGAAGAATACCGCATTGAAACTGAAGAAACGCTGCAAAAGGTCATTGTAAAAAACAATTATGTCACCGTTTCTCAAATAGATTCCTCCCTCATGCGCATCGTTATGCTCAATATCGCCCAATCTGTTGCGCTTGAATATTACGAGGTATTGACTGATGACCTTATTACCTCTTCAAAACACTACATTCTGGAATTAGAACAACGTGGAAAACTCAGCATTTCCAAAACCAATCTGCTCAAATACATTGGAAAAGTCCTGAATGTAAAAAACAGTATTGTAGATAATTTATATATTCTTGATGACCCGAATCTCGTTTGGGATAATGAAGAACTCAACCTTCTCAACCGCCACCTTAAGACTAATTTTGATATCAATACCCGTTTTAAAGACCTCGATTACCGTCTTCAAATTGTGGAGAACAATCTTACGTTGTTTACCGATGTACTGAACGTACGGGAAAGCTCCAGACTGGAATGGGTGGTTATCATATTAATTGCCCTGGAGATTGCCATCGCGTTATTATTTCATTGAAAACCTTGAGCTTCCGGTAAGATTTTATGCCAATAATTGAATTCATAAAACAGAGACCATTCTTCTATTCGGTTGATAAATTCTAAATAAACTGCCAGAAGTAAGCTGCTAAAACCATCAAAATTAGCCTCGAATGCGGCCGACATTCAGTTTTTTATTTTATTATTTTATTTTATTATTTTTAAAAAAATTAGTATTAAATTTTACACCTCCAATCCTTAACACAGCTTAAAACCTTCTTTTGGTTCTTGTGATCACAGACAAACTTATTTTTTGTTATTTTTGTTTTTTTACTACCGTGTAAAATCAAAAATAAAGAATAGAATTCTGTCAATGGGACGATTAAAAAAATATTTGATGAATTTTTAAATTTGGAGCTAAATGGTAAATAAATAGAAATATTCAAAACCGAATACAATGAAACCGAAGTTGAAGTTTTGTTTGAAGACTGTTCGAAATTTCCGAACAGTTCAAAAAGAAGGCTCTAAAAATATTTCCAGAGAATTGAAACATTTCAATCTAGATGCCATAATTTCTGTAGGATATCATGTAAATTCTATACAAGTACTCAATTTAGTCAGTCGCATATCACTTGAATTTAAAATTGCAGCTTAATGAATAATCAGATAGAAATTATAAATCTTCAGATAACAAAGTAAAATTTCAAGTAAATATTGAAAACGAACTGTTTGATATCAAAACCATGGGCAGGCATAAGGTGAATTGAATAAAAAATCAGTTGTTGCAAAATTTGCACCAACTGCAACTGACGGTAAAACATAGAAAGTTGATTTCTATAACCGTGTAAAATCTAAACAAGAAACACAGTTTTGCCAATCGGCAATACAACGCTTAAAAGATTATTTAGCAAAAATTAAAATTGCAGTTCAATATGAATGAAATAGAAATATATAAAACAACTGACGGTGAAACCCTGATAGACGTTACATTTAAAGAAGATACTGTATGGCTATCTCAAAAACAGATGGCAGAATTATTTGGCAGAAATAGGGTTGCCATCACACAACATATTGGGAATATATTTAAAGAAGAAGAATTAGACGAACAAGTGGTGTGTAAGGATTTCTTACATACCACTCAACATGGTGCAATTAGCGGAAAAACTCAAAAGAAAAAAATAAAATATTATAACCTCGATGTTATCATATCCGTTGGTTACCGCATAAAATCCAAACAAGGTACTCAGTTTCGTCAATGGGCAACCCAACGCCTAAAAGACTATTTAATCAAAGGGTACGCCATTAATGAAAAACGATTAAAAGAAGTCGAAAACAAGTTCCAAGAATTGAAGCAAACGGTACAATTATTAGAGAATGTAGTGAAGGCAAAAGAAATAAACGGTGACGAAGCACAAGGTTTACTAAAAGTACTGAGCGACTATACCTTTGCATTGGATATTTTAGACCAATACGATCATCAAACATTAAAAATAGCAGCAACCGATACGAAAGAACTATTCAAAATATCTTATCCGGAAGCAATGAAAGCCATTAAAGGATTAAAGACTAAATTTGGTGGCTCTAATTTGTTTGGCAATGAAAAAGACGATTCATTTAAAAGCTCCTTAGAAACAATTTATCAAACCTTTGACGGAATCGATCTATATCCTTCGGTACAAGAAAAAGCGGCACATTTATTGTATTTTGTCACCAAAAATCATTCTTTTTCGGATGGTAATAAAAGAATCGCAGCTTTTCTATTTGTCTGGTTTCTGGATCGTAATGGATTATTGTATCATGATGCAGGAAAAATAATTGATGATAATGCGTTAGTAGCACTAACGCTGATGATAGCCGAATCCAAATCCGATGATAAAAACATGATGGTTAAAGTGATAATTAATTTGATTAACAATAAATAAGCCCCATTAAAACTATTATAAATGAAAACCTATTACATTCATAACGGAACTGAAAACAGTGGCCCATTTATCATGGAAGAATTAAAAGCTAAAAAAATTACAAAAACAATTTTGGTATGGTCCGAAGGCATGGACGAATGGAAATATGCCGGAGATATAGCCGAATTGAAAAGTATTTTGTCCGTGATACCGCCGCCGCTAAATAAGATTCCCCCTTTGCCAAAAGAGGAAGAGGAGGAAGAAGAGGAAAAGGAAATTCGAAAAACTATTTTAGGCTTAGATAAAAGTATCTTTTATTTCGCTATGGGAATTGCAGCTTTAATTATCGGTACCCTGATTTTTGACAGCTATCAAGAAAACAGAAGTACTGAATTAGAACAAAAAAATAGCCAAACTGAGTTTCGCAACCAGCAACTGGAATTGCAACAAAAAGAAATTGACGAGCAAAAAATACAACTTGCCATCAAAGAAAAAATAGAGTCTGAAAGACTTACAAAAGAAAAAAAAGACTCTATAAACAATCGACTTTTAGAAATCAAGAAAATACTTTTATACAATAAGACCAATTTAGAAGAAGATAAACTTAAATTAGCTGATGCCAAAGATTTTCAATTATTACGAACAACAAATGAAAGAGATCAGGATATTAGCCTGATTGAAAATGACATCAACCATTGGCAAAGTGAAATCAAAAAACTAGAAAACGAAATGTATATCCTTTATTTAAAACTGGAAACCGTTCACTAAATTGTATGGGGCAGGACTATAGCTATTGGGCTACTTCCAAACTTTCTAAAGTCCTGTCCGAAATCACAGATCTATCTTGTTCCAAAACATCCTCAGTGCTTGCATATTGATCATTTTTCTTTATTAAAAGCCAGCTGTTATCCTGTTTCGTTTTTAGTTCCACCAATGCAAATTCCCCTTTGAGCTTTTTCCCATTTAAAATAAAACTAAGATGTCCTTTTGCTAAATCGGATTTTAACTTTTTTTCGACATTCTCTGCACCTTCTCCATCCGCTAAAGTATAGGTCCCATTATCCCAAATCATTACAGTTCCTGCACCATAATTTCCCTCGGGAATAATTCCTTCAAAATCTTTGTAATCAAAAGGATGGTCTTCCACCATAATCGCCAGCCTTTTGTCGGCGGGATTCATGGATGGCCCTTTTGGTATGGCCCAGCTTTTTAATACTCCGTCCATTTCCAACCGAAAATCATAGTGCAAATGGGATGCTGCGTGTTTTTGCATAACAAAAACTAATTCAGTTGTAGTTTTTTTAATGGCACTTTCAGGTTCAACGGTGGAATTAAAATTACGCTTTTGATTGTATTTATTTAAAGATATCATGGTAAATAAAATTAGAGTTAAAATAAATCTAAAAGGCAACGGATTGTTATATTCTTGGAACAGTCAATAACCAGACTAAAAAAATTAGTAGATTGGATTTTAACTCTTTCCTGTATTCTCGTCTAAATTGCTGTGATTATCACCTCCTATACTGTAATTATTATTCTCTTCATCTTCACTTCCCATATCTTCCTGATCGTCATCCAATTCTGATCCGGGAACGTCTAAGTCACTGCCAGATTCATCTTCATCGAAATCTTTTTGATTCAATTCCCTGACATTATTAATTTCAACAGGCGCCTTCTTTTTAGTAATATCTTCCGGGTCAATTTCGATTTCTTTTTGGAACTGGCTATACATATCTTCACTTGGAGGATACAAAAGAGAATCCGGGACTTTATTTTTATCTTTCTTATCCGGTTTCATCTTATTTCGATTTGATTTATCGTCTTTATTTTCCATTATTCCATTTTATTAAATTGATTTACAGAACACTAAGTTAATCATTTTTAAACAAAAATGCATTTTATAAGTATTAAAAAAACAGCCTCTGATCCTGATTTTATAACAGAAACTCTTTGTACATCTTTTTCTAATTTGAAGCTTCCCAATCGGCAAATACTAAAGTCAAATAGCTGCTGCTTTTGTGCACTCGTTATATTTTTAAACAAGATCGTTTTACTCCTTAAATTTCTTAAAATAAAGTTAAGTAACAATCTTCCGTTTCCTAATCAAGCCGGATTCTGCTAAATTTACAGAGACTCTTTTTATATATTACAAACAATTACAAAATGTCAACAATGGAAGCCCAAGAAAAAGACCAAAATGAAGCACCGAATCCATTTTTTCAATCCTACAATACGCCCTATAATGTTCCGCCTTTTAACAAAATAAAAAACGAACATTTTAAACCCGCTATTTTAGAGGGCATTAAACGGCATCAGACAGAAATTGATCAAATTACGGATAGTACCGCTGTGCCCACCTTTGAAAACACAATTCTTGCCATGGAAAATGCAGGCGAATTTCTTTTGAATGCCAATATGATATTTTCTAATTTGAATGGTGCAAATACCAACGATGAACTTCAGGAGATAGCCAAAGAACTAGCTCCCGACTTAACGTCACACAACGACAATATCTATTTGAACAAAAAATTATTCTCAAAAGTAAAATTACTTTGGAATGAAAAAGAAAAACTGAATCTGAATGTAGAACAAGCAAAAGTTTTAGATAATTTATACAAGGCATTTGTACGAAGCGGCGCCAATTTAGCAGATTCAGACAAAGATAAACTGAGAAAAATAAACGAGGAACTTTCGCTGACTTGTCTGAAATACGGTCAAAATGTTTTGGCGGAAACCAATAAATATAAATTGGTTATCGAAGAGCCAAACGATTTATCCGGATTACCGCAGGAATTAATTGCTGCCGCTTTTGCCGATGGAAAATCAAAAGGAGAAGAAGGAAAATGGGTTTTTACCTTATCCAATTCCAGTGTAATCCCCTTTTTACAGTATAGCGCTAATAGAAATTTAAGACAGCAAATCTGGGAAGCCTATCAAACCCGTGGCAATCACGATGACAATTTTGACAATAAAGGTAATGCCCTGAAATTGGCGAATCTTCGCAGCGAAAAATCCAGACTTCTCGGTTACGAAACGCATGCCAATTATATTTTGGAGGAAACCATGGCCAAAACTCCTGAAAATGTTTATACCCTTTTGAATGATTTATGGAAACCTGCCTTAGAAATTGCCAAAACCGAAGCTGCAGATATTCAGGAAATGATGAAAAAAGACGGAATCAACGATTCGGTACAGCCCTACGATTGGCGATTTTACACGGAAAAAATCCGAAAACAACGTTTTGATTTGGACGAGCAGGAACTAAAACCTTATTTTAGTTTAGAAAATGTCAGAAAAGGAGTTTTTCAAGTTACTGAAAACTTATACGGCTTACAATTCAAACCCTTATATAAGGTGCCGAAATACCATGAAGAGGTGGATGTTTGGGAAGTTTCAGAATCCGATGGAACACATGTCGGCATTTTATATATGGATTTTTATCCCCGAAATTCAAAACGCGGCGGTGCCTGGATGACCTCCTACACAGCCCAAAAAACAGTTGACGGATTTAGACAGGCTCCGGTAATTTCTATTGTTTGCAATTTTTCTAAACCAACAGAAAACAGTCCCGCTTTATTGACTTTTGATGAAGTGACCACTTTTTTCCATGAATTTGGGCACGCTTTACACGGATTATTGTCTAATGTAACCTACAGAAGTTTAGCCGGTACAAGTGTACCAAGAGATTTTGTTGAATTGCCTTCACAAATTATGGAAAATTGGGCTGGAGAACCTGAAGTTTTAAAAATGTACGCCAAACATTACCAGACAGAAAACGTCATTCCGGATACACTAATAAAAAAAATGCAGGAATCGAGCACTTTTGATCAGGGTTTTATGACTACGGAATATTTGGCAGCTTCCTTTTTAGATTTAAAGTATCATACCCAAAAGTCAGCAATTACAATAGATGCCAATACTTTTGAGAAAAATGCTATGGACGAAATCGGTTTAATACAGGCAATCATTCCAAGATACAGAAGCACCTATTATAATCATATTTTCTCAGGCGGTTATTCGGCTGGATATTACAGCTACATCTGGTCAGGTGTTTTGGACACTGATGCTTTTGAAGTCTTCAAAACAACCAGTTTATTCAATCCTGAAAAAGCAAAATCATTTCGAAAAAATATTTTGGAAAAAGGCGGAAGCGAAGATCCAATGGTCCTGTATAAACGTTTCCGTGGAGCAGAACCCAGTGTTGCACCTTTGTTAAGAAAACGGGGTTTAGACAAAAAAGAAACAACAACTCCCCTAAAAACATCCGAAGGTTAATTGTTCTAAAAGTAAAATATCCTATTCCAATTAAGTTAAGAATAGGACATTTTGCTTTTTATGCATCTAATCGTTTCATTTTTTTAATACAAAAAACCAAACATCCACAATGGTATTTTGTTTTTAAATCCATATTCAATATCATCAGCTGCAATAAAAGCATTTTCCAAGTTCTTAATTTGCTTCCCGGACTTGTCTTTTCCTCCTATCTCAAAAGCATACTTTTCATTTACTAAAAAATCAGTTGCTTCATGATAACTTAGTTTGTTATGGTAACCCAATTGATTGTAAAAAAAGTCTCCCTGACATTCCCAACATTAAATTTGGAAGGCGACAATGCAAACATCAAATTGGCGTTTTCTAAATATATTTTAGCTGGTTTTTGTAATTTACTACTGCCCCTAGCTTCTTTATATAGATTAACTGTTAGTCCAATTTCTTCTAAATAATGTAAATAGAGCATCAAAGTCGATCGGTTTATTCCCATTTTAGCACTTAAATTACTCACATTAGGAATAAAAGGAACCGATTTAGAAATAGTGCCCAGCAGCTTTTTTATTTTATGAATGTAACCCAAATCAACGCCTCGTAACAAAGGCAATTCAATTTCGAGCATCATATTGATTAGTTCTTCCAATCGTTGCCTATACAATTCAGGTTGCTCTTTATAGAAAGGATAATAACCATCCTTCAAATAGGATTCAAAATATTGAAAAGGTTTTATGCTTGCATTAATCAAAGTCGCTTCCGTTAAATGATTTTCCAAAATATTTTCTAAAGACAAACGCTCAAAATGTATTCCTGTTTCTAGCGAAATATATTCTCTAAAAGAAAGCCCCTGAAGATGATATACAATGGCTCTTCTACTCAAGTCAAATCTAGCATTCAAAATTTCCAAAAGAGAGGAACCTGTAAAAACTACTTTCAGCTCTGGATAATCATCATAAATATTTTTGAGCTCTTGTGCCCAATTGGCATATTTATGAATCTCATCCAAAAACAAATATTTCCCTCCTTTTTTTACAAATTCATCTGCCAAATCAACCAAAGTGGTATTGCTAAATCCTATAGAATCTAAACTTACGTATAATGATTTTTCTAATTCTTTACTAAAGTTCAGTTTCATATACTGTAAAAGCAAAGTCGTTTTACCTACACCTCGCGCCCCTTTAATCCCAATTAATCGGGCGTCTCAGTTCACATCATTAATAAAACTCCGTACAAATTGGGTAGACGTATTTTGTAATTTTGTTTGATATTTTTGAAACAATTCCTCCATAATGCGCTATTTAGAATACAAAAAAATGGTTATTTTGCTTATTACACTATGCAAAAATAAAAATAACACTGTTTCTCTAAATGGCTGTTCAAGATCATAACATGCTCACCTCCGGTAAAAAGCAGACAGCTAATTCTAAATCCCAAACTTGTTTTTTAAGGGATGTAAATCAGAAATTCGAACAGTATCCCCAGGTTGCCTTATAGTACTCTTTTCAATTCCCCCAAATTCTATTTTTGAAGAGGTCAAATGTTTGTCTTAAGTGCTGATTAAGCAATAGAAAAATAACAACAATCAGCATGAGGTAACCAACAGCGGTAAAGATTTCCATATTGGACAATAAAACCGATTGTTTTGAAACAGAACCGATAATTTGTTTCATCGCTAATTTATTGGAATCATCCAAGGTATATCCGTTAGCCACAAAACTTCGGGTGATTTGCTCGACACGCATTTGGGTCTCTGGACTTTCCGGAAGAACAAATTGTCTGAATTTCGTAAAATGAGTACTTTGTAAAAACAACCCTGCATTTTGAATCATCGCAAAACCCATTATACTTCCCCAGAATCGGCCTGCAACGCCAACTACTCCCGCAAACGGAGCATAATGGGTCGGAACGGCAGCTACTGTGAACAAAACTAACGGAACAAATAGTATTCCAACCGCCACGCCCTGCAACATATAAGGAATCGCAATATCCAATAAAGAAGCATCTGGCACAAAAAGAAAAGTAAACCAAAAATGAAATAGGGCAAAAAGTGAAAACCCAATTATAAAAATAGAGCGAGAAGCAACTGATTTGACCAAAAACACCCCTGTCAAAATCATCCCGATTACATTCCCCGTTAAATTCAGATATTGCACCTGCGCCACTCTTGAAGGTTCCCAATTCCAAACGACAGCCATCGTACTATGACAGATATTCAACGTCGATCTGGCAATGTAAAAAACCACCGACAATAATAATCCAGTTCGCAGATTCGCATACCGAAATACCCTCATATCAAAAGTAGGTCTTTTGACCAGCATTTGCCTGGCGATAAAAAAACCTCCGGTTATCAAGGCACTAATAAGTGCCACAACAATTTGAGGGGACTCAAACCAATATTTTTTTTCACCATAAACCACAAAATAACTGCCGCACAAAATAGCGGTAAGCACCAGAATAAAACTTGCCCAATCGATCTGATACAGCGGGATTTTTTTATGAAAACGATTATTATTAAAGGTAATCATAACCAGGGCCACACAGACAATTTGGAAGAATGCCGAACCATAGGCCATATATTTCCAATCGTAATTTTCAAGCAGCCAGACCGCAATATTCATTATAAAAGGAGCAGCCAGCATCAGAGCTCCATAATTAATCGTAAAAGCAATAATCAGGGTATTTTTAGACTTAAATCTTGCGATTAAAAATTGCCGTAAAGGTAATACGGGCAATGCCATCAGAATTCCTTCGGCCATCCTTAGCATAATAAACAAAGAAAAAGACGTTGTGTACGCCGTTAATACAAATGTTAGAGCTGCCAGACTGTAAATAACAAGGAAGTACTTCTTAGTTGGAAAAAATTTAAACAACCTGCTTTCAATGAGAATTGTGGACAAAAAAGTCCCATAGGTAACACACATGGAAAACTGCAAATCTTCGACTTCCACATCTAAAAAACTCGCTGCATAGGTCACATTAGAAGTATATACTCCCAATAAAACCATGGAGTGAAGCATACAGAAAAAGATGATAGCTATAATAGCCCAATTGGGAACCCAGGATTTAAAAACACTTAGTGCTAACATCTTATTATTTGTGTTCGGCTATTACGGTAACATTCATACCTGCTCTGAGAAAGTCCGTTTGTGCGTCACTTTCTTTTAATTTTATTCGAACCGGAATTCTTTGTTCAATTTTTATAAAGTTACCCGTAGCATTATCAGGAGGCAATAGTGAAAAACGTGCACCACTGGCTGGCGATAAAGATTCGATACTTCCCAAAAATTCCCTCCCGTTTATCGCATCTGCTTTCAGCTCAATTTCTTGGCCAATGGATAAATATTGCACCTGCGTTTCCTTAAAATTGGCCGTAACCCATTTTTCCTTACTGACGATAGAAACTAGGGTCTGCCCTTCTTTTATCATTTGTCCCGGTTGCATCATTTTTTTACCAACCCAGCCATCATAGGGGGCTGTAATTACAGCATAGGAAAGAAACAAAGCGGCGTTATCTGCTATGGCTTGCTTAGACTGAATTACCGTCTGCGCTGTTGGGATTTTAGCCGAAGCTTCTGCTGTGTTTAATGCCGCCGATTGAATTGTTTTTGCTATTTCCTGATAGCGTGCCTGTGCCAATTCGTAATCCGCCTTTACTTTCTCAAGCTGCTGTTCAGTAGCCGCTTCCTGGCTTATTAATCCTTTGTACCGATTGAATTCCAGTTTCGTTTTCCACACTTCTGTCTTTGCAGCTTCTAACTGAGCTTTCCTGACTGAAGTTGTATTGGACGTTGCTACTACACTTTTTTCAATGGTAATGCTATTACTTTTTGCATTTTCAACATCTGCCAATGCCATGTCTAAATGCGCCTGGTATTCTCTATTGTCAATTACAATCAAAGTATCTCCTTTGTGAACAAACTGATTTTCATTATAGCGCACTTCGGCAACATAACCCGTTATTCGGGCCATAATTGGTGTTACATATTGCTCCACCTGAGCGTCATTAGTTTCTTCGTGATTTTTATTAAAAATATAAAACCAAATCCCTAAAACAATTCCGCTGAGAACCAGAATACCGGCAATCACGGTAATTAGTAAATGAAATGATCGATGAGCCCTTGACGAATAATGTATTTTTACCATATAAACCTGAAACTAAATTATATTAAATTGAAATTCTTATTCGTTGAGTAATCCTGCCGTATGAAGCAATTCATAATGTTTCATAACCATGTCTATTCTGGTCGAAACTTTGTTGAATTTTGCCTGAAGTAAAGCATTATCTGCGTCGACCATTTCAGTAATCAACACCAGCTGATTAAGGTATTTTACTTTTACAATACGGTAATTTTCAGTAGCTAAATCTAATGCTTTATCCGTAACGGTTAACTTGTCGAGTATTTCCTGATATTGGGTATGCTTTCTAAACACCTTATCCACCATTTCATTTTTCACAATCTCAGATTCATTTTTTTGCAATTCCACTTTTAAACGGGCAACCTGAACTTTGGCTTTATTCTTATAAAGACCAGACAAATTATAAGTAGCCTCCACTCCTATCTGTCCTATAGTATAGAGATAGGGACGATTCAACGTAAACAGCATGTAGTCGGGATATTTTAGATTGTAATTCCCAAAGAAACTGACCCTGGGATAATAATTCCCTTTCACCATCTTTAACTCTGTTTTTTTTACGTCTACTTCCCTATTTGTTATGCGCATTTCTTCGTTTTGAAGGGCTTCTTTAAAATAGAAATCATAATCTTTCAATGGGGCTATATCGAGTAAGCCTGTTGTATCTATTGCAATTTCTGATTCTTCGGGCAACTGCAATACTGTTTTTAACTCCTGAAGCGCAATCCTGATATTTTTTTTATTGGTCAGCGAATGGAGTTCTCTATCCGATAATTGCAGTTCAGAACGGAGTACTTCGTTTTTAGTAACCGCTCCAAAGGTTTTAAAAGCGGTAACCTCCTTTACTCTTTCCTGTTCTTCTTTAATGCTTTCATCAATGATTTTCTGGAGTTCCATCATTTTATAAATACCCAAAAAAGTAGCAGTAACCTGTAATTGAATGTCCTTCTGCGTCTGCTCTACTTTGATTTTGGCAATTTCATTTTCCTCCTTTGACTTTTTAATCGCATTATTGATTTTATTGCCTGTATAAAGCGGCATATCAAATTTTGCAACTGCATCATACAGGAAAGTTCCGGGTTCCGGAGTATAGGTATGTTTGTCGGAAAAAAAACCACCTTCATATTCCGTCAGATCTGATAATCGGGAATACATGGCATTAAAATTAACTTCTGGTAAACGAAGATTTTTTGTCTCGGTAATCTCTTTTTCTGAAATACGCTGTTCAATATGAGATTTCTGAATCGTCTTATTATTTTCTTTAGCGATTTTTAAAGCATCATTTAAAGAAAGAGCAGTAGCTTGTTGTGCTTGTAGTGCCGTTATCCCTTGAAAGAAAAGAAATAGTAAGCCCGCATTTTTTGAAAAATTAATTTTCGACTGGCCCAAAAGAACCCATTTTTTAAGAAACATAATATTGATAAAGGAATAGGGTCCAAAGTTCCTCAATTTAATCTATGTCCTAAAATCAACTAAAGTCAAATAACTATTCATTTCGGACAAACAATACGCAATCAAAAGAATCAGCTTCAACGTGTGAGTACTTTTTAGATAATTGGTTTTATAAAGGGTTTGTTTTTTTTAATATTTCAACTCCTTTTAAGTAATCGGAAGGGCGTTGTCCTAAAATCCTGAAAAAGGTATTACTAAAAGTAGGCACACTATTATAGCCAACGGCATGGGCCACTTCGTTTACTGACAGTTTTTTTTCAAGTAACAATTCAATTGCTTTTAAAATTCTTCGAATAGTAAAATATTGAATAAACGACATGCCGAAATCTTTTTGGAACAAACGATACAAAGAGCGCTCGCTAAAACCAAACCGAACTGCCAAATCAGAGAATAAAATAGTTTCATCTAAGTTTTTATCTAAAAAGTCACTAATCTTGTGGAGCCTGATATCCTTTGGTAACGGCAACGATAACGGTAAATTGGTCGGACAGATTTCTGGTAAAATAGCTTTTATCGCATGAGCAATACTAAAATTATTACTTCCTTTTTTCAGGTTTCCATTCCATCGGTTTGTGAAAAGCAACATTTGAAGCAATAAATCATTAATGGGATAAATCCCTTCTTTTCCATAAAAGGAAAGGTCATTCGAATCTATTGGAAAATAAAGGTTCCGCATCATAACATTTTCCGAATTGGGATGAATACTATGTTCTGTTCCACCCGGAATCCAAATAAAGTGACGAGCAGGAAGAAAATAAGTTTTGGTTTCCGTGGTAACATAAACAATCCCTCCTTCGGAATAGAGCATTTGGGCTTTTTCATGCTTATGGTTTGGAATAAATAATTCGCCCATTAAATCATGATGACAATAAATACTTTTTTTATCCGTATCAACCTCTTTTATATAATATTTCTCTTCTGCAGTTTCAGATAAACCCATTGCGACTGAAATGAATAATTTTATAACTTATTACGATATCTATCCAATTCTAATTCCACTAAAATTGCAATACAATACATTTCAAAGTTACAAAGACAAAGTTATTTCTGCACAGCAAGCCGTTTTATTTTTCAAAGATAAAGAATGACAGAACCAATGGATTTACAAAAACTGGCGACAGTAAAACCGTTTTACCTCCTGGAGAAGGATTCAGGCTTCTCTTGGGATCGCTTTCTGTTTAGGTACATTTTTGTTTAAACAATCCATTTTCACATCTTAAAATCTGCAGTTTTTTTTCATTTAATACAACATAAATGATTAACTTTAAACAACTTAATTATTTATTTGAATACATCCAAACCGGATCCCTAATTTTAAAAAATAAAAACATGAGCGCATTAAAAGACAATGTAATACCGGGAAATCACGGTCAGATTTTTGGAACAAATGCCATGAAAGAAGCCGATTTAATGGAAATTAAAGCCAGCGTATTGGAGTTAGACGGAATAAAAGATGTATTGTTGAATGCAGAAATCTTTCCCCGGGAATTCACCGTTCACACCTCCAAAATGGTATTGATCAGTGCTATTGAAGACAAAGTAAAATCAGTAGGCTTTCACGCCATCCCAAAAGACATATTCGAGCTTTAATATTTTGGAATAAATTTCCCCAATTCTTTAGCTTTTGCAATTGCCACTGAAATAAAAACAGCTCCGACTCAATTAATCTCAAATTATTTAAAAAAGACGAAAAATGGAAACTAAAAAAACAATTTATCAATTACACGAAGAACACAAAACGTGGTTAAACAAACTTTCCTTTTATAAAGATGAACTTAAAATCATGGATAGCCGAATTTTGGAAGTGGCAAAAAAAAACACTTCTAAAGAAGTACGCTCCCTGGCGGATCATTTTAATAATCAGCTGATTATACAAAAGGAACAGATTGATATCTTAACTCATGATATTAAAAGTCACGAATTGTATCTTGAAGCAGCAGCGCTTGACAATCCTAATGGTATTGATAAAGAAAAATTTTCAGATCATAAAAAGCACCGGGAAAGTATCGCAATTTTTGAGAAATTATTTAAAGATCTGAGAGAAGATTTGATTGATTTTCTATCGAAATGGATGTGAATTGAATAATTTATAAAAACTCGATGTATCTTTTTCGGAAAAAAAAGTAACAACTATCCCTTTGGAGGTTTAGGAATTGAATATCTTTTAAATTTTATTTGGAAACCATTTTCCTTTTTACAGGCGTTAACTTCAAAATGCCAGACATACTATTGCCTATAGCATACCAGGCCGGCAATAAAAATTTAAATAAAAAATAGTATTCCAAATTTGTTTATTACCTATCTATATCGTAATATTGCAATATAAATATATAACGATGGGAATTACTAAATCAGAACATTTCACAGACGAGCAAAACGAATTGGCTACCTTAGCCAAAGCCATAGGCCATCCAGCCCGAATTGCCATAATAGAACATCTCATAAAAGTAAACAGTTGCGTGTGCGGTGATATCGTAAACGAACTACCTTTGGCACAACCTACCGTTTCTCAACACTTGAAGGAGCTAAAAAATGCCGGACTTATAAAGGGCAATTTTGAAGGAAATGCAATTTGTTATTGCCTGAACGAGGAGGGATTCAATAAAATAAAAGGCTTTTTCCAGCACATAAACGCTTATTTAGAAAACAGGAAAAATCAATGTTGTTAATTTTTAAATTATAAAAAAATGAAACTATCAGAAATTAAAAAGCAGTTAGGCACCGTAGACAACGTTGCTTTTGTATTGCCAAACGGAACTTATGTTCCTGAACATTTTCACGTAACCGAAGTGGGTTTAATCACCAAAAATTTTATTGATTGCGGTGGAAAACTAAGAAAAGAGACTGTGGTAAATTTCCAGTTGTGGGATGCCAATGACTTCGAACACCGTCTAAAACCGCAAAAACTTCAGGATATCATCTCCCTTTCAGAAAAAGTGCTGGGAATCGAAGACCACGAAATTGAAGTAGAATATCAAGCTGAAACTATTGGAAAATATGACATTGGTTTCAACGGAAAAGAATTCACTCTTTTAAACAAGCAAACAGCTTGTTTGGCTCAGGACCAATGTGGAATTCCTGCAGAAAAACAGAAAATGAAATTATCCGAAATCCCAACGCAATCGAGCTGTTGTACTCCTGGCGGAAGCTGTTGCTAATTTTTTAATACTATAAAATGACTTTAACCAAAACCCTCCTATTTCCGGAAATCGAAAAAACAATTCGCGCTTTTGATTTTGACACTATATCGGCAGAACGCAAAATTATTTTGCAACCCCTTATTGATTTTATCCAGGCAAAAGCAACGAATCAGCAGGAAATTAGGCTGAACCTGATTTGCACTCACAATTCCAGAAGAAGCCATCTTTCTCAGGTTTGGGCACAAACAGCGGCCGCGCACTATGCTATCAAAAATGTATTTTGTTATTCCGGAGGCACAGAAGCAACAGCTTTATTTCCCATGGCTGCCAAAACATTAGTGCAATCGGGATTTAAAATTAAAACCATTGCAGCGGGAAACAATCCAATTTATGCCATAAAATATGCTAAAAACGAGCATCCTGTTATCGGCTTTTCTAAAACCTATGATGATGATTTTAATCCTCAAAGTGAATTTGCAGCGGTATTGACCTGCTCACAAGCCGATAGCGGATGTCCTTTTATTGCCGGAGCCGAAAAACGCATTCCAGTTACTTTTGAAGATCCGAAAGCGTTTGATAATACGCCACAACAAGCAGAAAAATATCAGGAACGCAGTTTGCAAATTGCAATCGAAATGTGCTATGTATTCTCCCAAATAAAATCCTGTTAATGGCACTACATAAAAAAAGATTACACTTTCTCGACAGCTATCTTACACTTTGGATATTTCTGGCAATGGCATTGGGTGTTTCCATTGGATACTTTATTCCATCAAGCAGTGATTTCATCAATTCCTTTTCCAGTGGAACGACAAATGTCCCGCTGGCAATCGGATTAATAGTAATGATGTACCCGCCATTGACTAAAATTGATTTTTCAAAAATTCCTTTAATGTTTGAAAAACCAAAATTACTGACCGCTTCTTTTTTGATCACCTGGATTTTCGGTCCGTTTTTAATGTTTTTACTGGCAACATTCTTTTTGAAAGACGATCCGCAATACATGACGGGCTTAATCATAATTGGAATTGCGCCTTGCATTGCAATGGTCATTGTTTGGAATGAATTAGCCGAGGGAAACAGAGAATTAACGGCTGGTTTAGTCGGGATCAATAGCTTGCTTCAGGTCTTGTTTTTTGGTTTGTACGCTTATTTCTATTTGGAAATCATGCTGCCCTTATTCGGAATAAAAGGGCTGGCATTAAATATTACGGTAGCCCAAATTGCCACAACAGTTGGAATTTATTTAGGAATTCCATTTGCATTAGCCGTAATTAGCCGCTACACCATTAAGAAATTCATTGGAGAAAAATGGTTTAATCAAAAGTTTATTCCTTTTGTTTCTCCCATCACGTTGATTGCTTTACTTTTTACCATCGTCGTCATGTTCAGCCTAAAAGGCGAAATGATTGTTGATTTGCCACTGGATGTGATCAGAATTGCCATTCCGCTTGTCATTTTCTTCACCATTATGTTTTTCCTGATGTTTTTTGTTTCAAAAAAGATCGGAGCCAATTATAGAGATGCTGTTGCGCTTTCATTCACAGCATCCGGAAATAATTTCGAATTGGCCATTGCAGTTTCAATCGGAGTTTTCGGTATCAATAGCGGACAGGCATTTGCCGGTGTTATTGGACCCTTAGTAGAAGTTCCTGCTTTGATAATTTTGGTAAATATTGCTTTTTGGTTAAGAAAAAGGTACTACCCGTCTCAGTAGCTTCAATTTTTTTTAATTTATTAAATAAATAAGTAGTCTTTTTGCATTCGATGCAAAAACCTGTAAAAAATAAGTACCCATTTTAAAGTAATACAAAGCTCCCAAACACCGTTTTGGGAGCTTTTTTTTATCCACTACTGTTTTAAATCCTCAAATACTAAATATTTATTTCAGCAAAACAGGCCTTAAATTATAAATATCCTATTTAAAATACTCTTTTTTGAAGAATTACCAATTAATTTCAAAAACACAAAATTAAGTACCTAAATTAAGTATTAATACTTATATTTGCGTAATAATACTTAATTAATGAGATTATGATTAAAGTAATAGTAGTCGGAAACGGCATGGTAGGTTACAAATTTTGTGAAAAATTCATCGCAAAATCAGGACAGGAAGAATATCAAATCACCGTATTTGGAGAGGAACCAAGACGCGCCTATGATAGAGTTCACTTGAGTGAATACTTTGCGGGTAAAAGCGCTGATGACTTATCATTATCAACATCAAATTGGTATGAAGAAAACAATATTACTCTAAACACCTCTGAATTAATTACTGATATTAACAGAGAACAAAAAACGATACATACGCATTTAGAAAAAACGCATACTTACGACTACTTAGTTTTAGCTACAGGATCTGCGGCTTTTGTTCCTCCAATTGAAGGAGTTGACAAAGAAGGGGTTTTTGTATACAGAACTATTGAGGATCTGGATGCGATTATGGCTTACGCCAAGAAAATAAAACAAAATGGTGCTACAGAAGCTGCCGTCCTTGGTGGCGGATTGTTAGGACTTGAAGCCGCTAAGGCAGTATATGATTTAGGTTTAAATCCTCATGTTGTGGAATTTGCTCCAAGATTGATGCCAAGACAGCTTGACAAAGGGGCGAGTGATATGTTGCAATCAAAAATTGAGGAACTCAATATTAGCATTCACCTGAACAAATCAACACAATATATTGCTGGTGAGGATACGATAACAGGAATGATGTTTGAAGGGGAAAAACTCTTAAAAGTAGACATGCTGGTAATTTCTGCAGGGATCAAACCACGTGACGAACTAGGAAGAGTTTCCGGACTTGAAGTAGGCGTGCGAGGAGGAATTGTAGTAAACAACCAAATGCAATCTTCAGATCCTTATATCTATGCGATAGGAGAAGTAGCACTTTACAATCATATGATTTATGGTCTTGTAGCTCCTGGATACGAGATGGCCGATGTGGCCGCTGAGCAAATCCTGAAAGGGGCAAAAACGATGAGGGATACCATCGATATGTCTACACAATTAAAATTAATTGGTGTTGAAGTTGCGAGTTTTGGTGATCCTTTTATAGAAAATGAGGATGTGACCGCCATTGTTTACGAAAACAAATTAAGTGGAATTTATAAAAGAATCAACGTTACCAAAGATTCCAAAACCTTATTGGGCGGAATTTTAGTAGGTGATTCAAGCGATTATAATGCATTGTTCCAAATTTACAGCAATGCGATGCCATTACCTAAAAACCCGGAAGATTTGATTCTTGGTTCCAGAGGCGGTGAAGCATCATCCTTTGGAAGTGCAATGGATTTACCGGATACTGCCGTAATCTGCTCTTGTGAAAATGTTACCAAGGGCGCTATTTGCTGCTCTATCATTGATGAAACCTGCACGACTTTATCAGATGTGGTAAAACACACCAAAGCGACAACAGGTTGTGGCGGATGCAAACCGATGGTAGTTGACCTTGTGAAAGCAACTCAAAAATCATTAGGAAAGGAAGTAAAAGATGTGATTTGCGAACATTTTGCATACAACAGACAAGAATTATACGATATCGTAAAAATCAACAAATTCACTAGCCATGACGAAGTGCTGGGTGTTGTAGGAAAAGGAGATGGATGTGAGGTTTGTAAACCTATTTTATCTTCAATATTCTCTAGTATTTATAATGACACTGCCAACAGACACGTCACAGCACAGGATTCAAATGATAGATTCCTGGCCAATATTCAACGTAATGGAACGTACTCAGTGGTGCCAAGAATCGCTGGTGGAGAAATTACTGCCGACAAACTTATAGTGATAGGTGAAGTTGCCAAACAATATAATCTTTATACCAAAATTACCGGAGGGCAACGAATTGATTTATTCGGAGCACAATTAAATGATTTACCTAAAATTTGGAAAATTCTGATCGACAACGGTTTTGAGAGCGGTCACGCTTACGGAAAATCATTACGTACTGTAAAAAGTTGTGTTGGTAATGCCTGGTGTCGCTACGGAATGGACGAAAGTGCCGGTTTTGCCATCGAATTAGAAAACAGATACAAAGGACTTCGTTCGCCTCATAAAATAAAAGGTGGTGTTTCTGCCTGTATCAGAGAATGTGCTGAAGCAAGAGGAAAAGATTTTGGATTAATCGCGGTTGAAGGCGGTTGGAACTTATACATCTGTGGTAATGGTGGGGCAAATCCTAAGCACGCTGTATTATTGGCGGAGCAAATTGACAGAGCTACCTGTATCCAATACTTAGACCGTTTCTTAATGTTTTACATCCGTACCGCAGGTCCATTAGTACGTACTTCTACTTGGTTAGAAAAACTGGAAGGTGGATTAGACTACTTAAAAGAAGTGGTAATAGAGGACAGTTTGGGAATTGTAGAAGCATTAGAAGTAGAAATGCAAGGTTTGGTGGATACTTTTGAATGTGAATGGAAACAAGCTATTGAAGATCCTGAAATGATGAAACGTTTTAGTCATTTCACCAATTCTGATGAAGCGGATGACAACATCGTTTTTGTACCATTAAGAGATCAAAAAATGCCTAAATCGTGGTAATCAGCCGTTTTTCAAAATAAAAACAACTACTATACTATACACAACTAAATAACTATTTTTCAGCTGTTGATTCCGCTCCTTAGAGCGGGATTAGGAGCGAAAAAATTAAAAGATTATTCAAATGGAAAATATTCTAAATCAATACCAAACCGTTTCTCAAAACGAAGTAAAAATATGGTTCAAGGCAGGAAAAACATCTGATTTTCCTAGTAATGGTGGTGGTTGTATCAAATACAAAAACAAACAGATAGCCATTATAAAATTTGATCGAAGAAACGAATGGTACGCCTGCCAAAACTTATGTCCTCATAAAATGGAAATGGTGCTTTCAAGAGGAATGATCGGTTCTGCTGATGAAATCCCTAAAATAGCCTGTCCGATGCACAAGAAAACATTTTCTCTTGTAGATGGATCAAATCTGAATGGTGATGATTTAAAAATCGCAACCTATCCTGTAAAAATTGTAGAAGATGAAGTATTCGTTGGCTTTTTGGATTAATTATGTATCTTTGATTTTAAACATTTCAAATGACAACAACACCATTCCAGAACGCAAGTAAATGGATTGATGCAGAGAATGCTCAAGATCCAAACCACGAAACATACCAATTTATAACCTATCCAAAGGAATTATTATATTCGAATCGAATGTATGAAAGACTGATGGATTTCCATCCAAATGCTTCAGAAACAGTTCAGATTGCTGCTAAAGCACAACACATCTGCCGATGGAAAATAGCCCGGGACTCCTACCCTATGGATCGTGTGGGTTATCTAAAATGGCGCGAAGATTTGAAAAAATTTCACGCCAAAACAACCGCTGTTATTTTAGAAAAAGCGGGTTACAGCGATGAATTTATCGCCAGAGTTTCATTTCTGATAGAAAAAAAATTACTTAAGAAAGACGAAGAAACGCAACTTTTAGAAGACGTAATCTGTTTAGTGTTCCTGGAGTATTATCTAGACCCTTTCGTTCACAAACACGACAGGGAGAAAATGAAAAATATCATTCTGAAAACTTGGCTTAAAATGTCTGAAAAAGGACGTCAGGAAGCCTTAAAAATCAACTACAGTGTTGAGAATCTTGAATTGATCAAAGAGGCTCTCGAACTGTAATTCGATTTCGTTATGACAAAAAGCGCCAAAGGATCCATCGATACTATTTCATTTAAAAACTTAAGGCGATTGTATCTTTTCGCCTTATTAACTATTGCCATTACAGTATTGTTAAGCCAGTTGCTGATACAATACAATCTCAACAGTCAGCTGAGTGATTCCCGAATAATAAACATTTCGGGAAAACAAAGAATGCTGAGCCAGAAGTTGACCAAAGAGGTTCTCATTTTGAATTTCGTAACGGATACTGCCAAAAAAAATGAGGAAATCACAAACATTAACCAAACGCTTTCGCTTTGGAAAACTACTCATTTTAATTTAGAAAAAGGAAATGACAGCCTGGGTTTTCCAAAAGAAAAAAGCACTACCCTTTCTGTATTATTTAAGGTAATCAAACCTAATTTTGACAGTATTGTTGACGCTACATCCCTTTTTTTAGAAAATAAGAAACGAAATACCAAAGAACCCGAAAATCAAAAATTAGTACAGGCCATTCTCGAAAACCAAGTGGTTTTCCTTTCTAAAATGAACCAAATTGTTGATGAATACGACAAAGAGGCTCTGGAAAAAGTGAGACTGCAAAGTAAAACAGAATATGCGATTTTAGCCTTTACGCTATTGGTTTTATTACTGGAATTTCTGTTCATTTTTAAACCGACAAATCAAAAAGTAGAAAAACTTATTTCTAAACTTTTATCTTCCGAAAAAAAAGCACTAAAACTCGCTTACAACACTGAAATAATTAGTGAAATAAAAGAAAATTCTGTTAAAGAACTGAAATCACTCAATTACGCCATGGAGAACACGCTGCTCTATTGCCGCGTTGCCCCTGATGGTACCGTGATCCACATTGGCGAAAAATTCTCAAAACTACTTCAGTACAACCCTTTCATTTCTGAAAAGACCTTTTCTCAGGTTTTGACCCCCTTAGAAAAAGAACAAGTCGTAATTGACCGTATTATTACCGAAAAACAACGTAGTGGCTGGCAGGGTGAACTCAATATCACCAATCGAAACGGAGAATCGATCTGGCTCGACTTATCCATGGTTCCCGTAACCATAAAAAAAGAGGAATCCGAATTATTGATTATCTGTTTTGATATTACCGAGCGTAAGAAAGCGGAACAGGAAGTCGAACGACTGAATACTGAAAATGTAACCGATAAAATTAATCAGCAAAAGATTATTTCGAGTAAAATTGTAGAAAATCAGGAAAACGAACAAAATAGGATCGCCAGAGAAATTCACGACGGAATCGGGCAAATGCTTACCGGCTTAAAATTTAGTCTGGAAAGTATCAATCTGGATGATAAAGAAAAAGCAGCCCAAAAAATAGAATACCTAAAAAAATTATCGCTTGACATTATAAAAGGAGTTCGTACCGCCACATTCAACTTAATGCCTCCGGAATTAAGCGACCATGGTATCGTTTCCTCTATTGCGAAACTGACTCTGGAATTATCAAAACTGACAGGAAAGAATATTCTTTTTTATAATAAGACCAATTTTGATAAACGACTGGATTCCTTAATTGAAATCAACATCTATCGACTGACCCAGGAAGCCATCAACAATGCTTTAAAATATGCTGATTCCACACATATTATTGTACAATTGTCGCATAGCAATTCTATTTTAAGTATTACGATAGACGACAACGGAAAAGGATTTGATATCACTACAGCCGAGAAAAAGAGAAACAGCGAGTCCGGAATGGGACTGCTTTTCATGAAAGAAAGAATCCAATATATTAATGGCCGGGTTTTTATTAACTCGATTCCAGGTGAAGGAACCCGAATTACATTCAATATTCCTATATAATCTTCGGAAATTTACAAAATTCAATCTAACAAGCATTTTAAATAAAACTCATATTAAATAAAACCCGGCTAAAATGAATCAATCGAAGATTGTTCCCATTTTTAGCGATATTTTAAGCGGCCAATGGATTACATAGGTCAATTTTCAATATT
The DNA here is from genome assembly GCF_048286715.1 of Flavobacterium kochi. Taxonomy (NCBI): domain Bacteria; kingdom Pseudomonadati; phylum Bacteroidota; class Flavobacteriia; order Flavobacteriales; family Flavobacteriaceae; genus Flavobacterium; species Flavobacterium kochi. Next base: position 46,233 of record NZ_JBLVPW010000002.1, on the reverse strand, counting down.
TCGGATATTAATATGAATAAAAAATTGATTAGTTAGGAAATTCGTCTCAGTTTTTTATTTAATATTGTTTTCCGATAAAATTAAAATGAGAGAAGGAAAAAGACCGAGGATTACCATAGACAGGGGAAATCAAATAGTTGATGTAGAAACATACTCAACTAACAAATGCTCTAAAAATGCAAAGCGTTTATATGACTCTACACTCGGATTTAATCTGATGTTTGGACAGATCAGCACTACATGATTAGGCTGCATATCGGAGATGAAAATGGCATGAGAGAAGGAATTGATATCGAAGATGTAAAAAATCTTATAAATGATACTTTTAATCATGTGGTTAATTATGCACATATGGAAACAATTATAAATTTTCCTCCGTTTATACAAAACAAATCGGTTAGAATTGTCCTCCAAAATAGAATGGACGTTGTTGATGATATTTTAAATGTCGCGATCGACTATCATTTTGTTGATGTAAATACTTATGAAATAACAATTTGGACCGCAACGAATACAAGAGACTTTTTTATCCGTGATGGTCAATGTGTTGTTCAATTACATCATAACAAAACTAGTTTGTTTAAAAATATAAAAAAAACTTCAAACCAGCTGTGCGAATTCGAAAGGCTGTAGAAGACTATTTAAATAAAGATAAATAGCCATCAAAAGAAAATAAAAAACGCAAATAATTTAGAATATTTGTAAATAGAGTCTTTATTTGTTAAAATTTACTGATAAGTAATGATAATTAATGGTAACAATTATAAATTTGTACTATTAAGACAGGATAAAAAATCTGATAGGCCGTTAAGGCAGGGTTTTTAATCTGAAAGGTCTTTTAAAAAATTAGCCCCGTATTTTATATAGGGCATTTTTTTTAGACAATTGAAATACCATATATATCCGATAATTTATGTCTTCAGGGATAAAACCTGATATCAATAGTCAACTCGTAAAAAGAGCTGTTTTTAACTCCCGCAAAAAGAATATTATTTTTATCTGAGCAGTTGAGCAAATTATTAAACCAAACAAGAATCTCGTAAATTTACAAAATTCACTCTTTTTTCAATCCAAATAAAATAATTTCATTAGAATACGTATCTTAGCCTTTATTTTTAGGTTAATATACGTAATAATCAAGTTTCAAAATTAAGTAAGTTATGAATAATACTATTCGAGTTGTTCTGGCAGATGATCATGTGTTTGTAAGAGATGGTATCAAATCATTATTGGAAAACGAAGTCAACATAGAAGTTGTAGGCGAAGCTACGGACGGTTTAGAAGCACTAAAAATGGTAGAAACAGCTAAACCTGATTTACTGATTTTAGATATTCGTATGCCTAATTTAACCGGTATTGAAGTAGTTGAAAAACTAAGAAGTCAAAACAATATGGTAAAAATTGTTATGCTTTCTATGCATGAATCAGAAGAGTACGTATTAAAATCAATCAAAGCCGGAGCCGATGGTTATTTACTAAAAGGTTCCAGCAAAGAAGAATTTCTTAAGGCACTTCATACCGTTGCTAATGGCGGAAAATATTTTAGCGGAGATATCTCTTCTATATTAATTAGTCAGCTTAGTAATCCGTCTAATGTAATGGAAACAAAACAAATAGTTGACGAAGAACTGCTAATCACCAAAAGAGAAAAGGAAATTCTTAAACTTTTATTATCCGGAAAAGGCAATAAAGAAATTGCCGAAGCTTTAGATATCAGTAAACGTACTGCGGAGGTTCACCGTTTTAATTTGATGAAAAAATTGAAAGTAAAAAATCTTATGGAACTGTCTAATAAAGCTACTGAATATTCTTTATTGTAATTTTTTTTTGCTAAAGCGTCTTTGCAATCCCTTAAAAACTACGTATAACAATATAAATTAAGTATAAATACTTAATTATTTTACATAAACTGCGAAAACGCAGGTTTTTACTAAGTTCTTGTACTTACATTTGTAAAAAAATATAAGTATTATGAAAAATTCAAACTCTTTATCCCAATCACATAAAATTTTGGTTTTAAATACACTTGCATTTACTGTATGTTTTGCTTGTTGGACTTTAAATGGTGTTTTGGTTACATTCTTAGTAGACAATGGAATTTTTAAATGGAGCGTTGTCCAGGTAGGATGGCTTCTTGGAATTCCAATTCTAACAGGTTCTATTATGCGTTTACCAATTGGTATTCTGACTGATAAATTTGGTGGAAAATACGTATTCTCAATATTGCTGCTACTCTGCTCTATTCCTTTGTTTCTGCTTCCTTTAGCTGATAGTTTTTTCATGTTTGCTTTGCTAAGCTTTTTGTTTGGTATGGTAGGAACAAGTTTTGCCGTTGGTATTGGATATACCTCTATTTGGTATCCAAAAGAATGGCAAGGCAGGGCTTTGGGGATTTTTGGAATGGGAAATGCAGGAGCTGCAATAACAACATTTCTTGCGCCTTCTCTATTGAATCATTTTTCAATTGAAGATCCTCAAAATGGCTGGAAATTATTACCGGTAATATATGGCGCTGCCCTGGTAGTTATTGGTGTTGTTTTCTTAGTTTTTGCCAAAAACAAAAAAATAGAAAACCAGACAAAAACAGTTTCTCAAATGCTTCAATCATTAAAAAGTGTACGCGTTTGGAGATTTGGAGCCTATTATTTCTTAGTTTTTGGATGTTTCGTTGCCTATTCCCAATGGTTGTTGCCCAATTTTATGAATGTGTATCAAACCAGCCTTGTCATGGGCGGATTATTTGCTACCATGTTCAGCTTACCTTCTGGAGTGATTCGTGCTTTTGGCGGCTATTTATCCGATAAATTCGGAGCTCGAAAAGTGATGTACTGGGTATTAGGATCTTCTGTAGTCTTAAGTGCTTTATTGATGATTCCTAAAATGGATATCACCACCACAGGTCCTGGTGTAATGGCTACAAAAAAAGGAACTATTACAGCCGTTTCTGACACCAATGTAAAAATTGGAGATAAAGATTTCCCTATCGCTAAAAGATTTGACAAACCGGCAGAAAGCTCTATTTTCCCAACTCGTAATTCTTGGCAACAAGTGGTTGTGACGCAAAACCAAGACGTAAAGAAAAAGGAATTAGTTGCTAAAGGAATTACCGCAATCCATTTTGATGCGAATATGTGGGTGTACTTAGTTTTAGTAATTTTAATTGGTATTTCCTGGGGAATCGGGAAAGCAGCCGTTTACAAACACATTCCTGAATATTTCCCAACAGAAGTTGGTGTTGTAGGCGGAATGGTAGGTATGATCGGTGGTCTTGGTGGTTTCTTCGGACCAATTATTTTCAGTTACCTATTGACTGCAACCGGAATTTGGTCAAGCTCTTGGATATTTATCCTGTTATTCTCGGCAATCTGTCTGGTTTGGATGCACATTACGGTAACGAAAATCATGAACGAAAAACAACCTACATTGTCCAGAGAAATAGAACATAAAAATAAATAATTATACTTTTTTGAATGGGGTATTTGCGTTAAGAAAATTGTTAATACTACACAAGTCAACTTCATTTAAAAAAGAATAGCAAAACTTTCAATTCCTCTAGAAAGTTTTTACTTCATGCACAGACGTAACACTTCCTATTACGGTTTTACGTCTTGTGTAGAAGTTAAAGAAAATTAAACCGCAAATTTACAGTTTTTGAAACTGTGAATCTGCGGTTATTTTTTTCAAGGCTGAAGCGAAGTGCAGTTCTTCCTATTCGTGATTTTGCTAGTGTGAAACCCTGTATCATTGATGGTATGGTTTTTTGTTTACACAAGTCTTCTAACTAACCCAGGCTAATTACTTGTGACCTCAATTGATTCCCATTGGTTAACCCAAAAAAATCCTAAACAAATAGTGTTGTGACAATCATTTAATTTACTCCCTTACGCCTCCTAATCAGTGCTCCCTGTCTGTACAACTTTTATTCTATTGTGGCCCGGGATTACTATGAAAAAACCCTAATTATTCAGGAACTTCTTTTCTTTAAATAACTTTTAGTACATTTGACCATAAGGTTCAAATTACAACTGTTTAAATTAAAAATAGCCTTGATTAAAACTATGAAAAAAATTCTCTCCTTATCCTTACTTTTTCTATCACTGGGGACCATTGCACAGCAACAGCAGCCTACTCCAAACAATAACACCACATATCAAAATCCGATATTTTCAGGAGATTATCCCGATCCATCGATAATTAGAGATGGTGAAGATTACTACATTGTGCATTCCTCATTCAACTATTTCCCGGGACTACTGATCTGGACCTCCAAAGATTTAATCAACTGGACTCCCGTGACACACGCCCTTAAAAAAAATGTAGGATCAGTATGGGCTCCTGACTTGGTGAAGTATAACAACCGATTTTATATCTATTTCCCTGCAAACGACACTAATTATGTCATATGGGCTGATTCGATAAATGGTCCTTGGAATGATCCAATAGATCTAAAAATTGGCAATATAGATCCAGGCCACATCGCGGATCAGGATGGAAACCGTTTCCTTTATTTTAGTAACGGAAGTTATGTACCACTATCTAAAGATGGTCTTTCGGTTGTCGGAGAAGCAAAACATGTTTATGACGGATGGCCGGTACCCGCCCTGTGGTCAATAGAGTGTTTTTGCATGGAAGGTCCAAAAATTGTAAAACATGGGGAGTACTACTATCTTACTGTTGCCGAAGGAGGCACCGCTGGGCCGGCAACAAGTCACATGGTAATATCAGCAAGATCCAAATCACCTCTGGGACCATGGGAAAATTCTCCTTACAATCCAATTCTCAAAACAAAAGACAGTTCGGAAAAATGGTGGTCTAAAGGTCATGCAAGTCTAATTGATGATGCCAAAGGAAAATGGTGGATGGTTTTTCATGGATATGAAAACGGTTATTATAATATGGGACGCCAAACATTGCTACAGTCAGTAGAATGGGCTAAGGATGGATGGTATAAAACCCCTGAAGGTATAAAAACACAGGGACCCATTAAAAAACCATCAGGCAAGCCTACACCAAGCATCTTCATTCTTACAGATACCTTTTCCGGTACAGCACTCAGCCCGCAATGGCAGTTCTTTAACGATTATGATCCCCAGAGGTTCAAATTAACTAAAGGTGGAATTCAAATCAAAGCCAAAGGAAAAAGCATCGGGGAAAGTGCACCGCTTCTCTGTACACCCTCTGATCATTCTTATACTGCTGAAGTTGAAGTTGAAATTCAGGGCAACGCTACAGCAGGACTAATACTTTTCTATGATAACAAACTCTATACTGGCATAGCTGTAGATAAAGAAAATGTAATGGCAATACTTAGGTCATGGCAGTTCCCGACCAAGAAAGGCATCAACAAGAACCATATCTTTCTTCGTTTAGAAAAAAAAGAACAGCTCCTCGATATGTTTTACAGTACCAATGCAAAGGAGTGGCATAAAATTGAAAATTCAGCAGAAGTTTCCTCCTTTAATCATAATGTCTTGAGTGGCTTTATGAGTCTTCGTTTGGGGCTTTCTGCAGTTGGAGAAGGACAGGTAACCTTTAAAAATTTTATTTACAGTCCAAAAAAATAAGCCTCCTGCATTCTAATGTAGTGACAACTAAATAAAAGAAAATAGATTCCCCTCTTCTGAAAAAGCGGGGAATCTTGCTTTAACGAAACTCTTAAAAGACGTTTAACGCTCAAAATCCGTTTCACTTCCAACTTTTCTCATCTCTTTTTATTTACCCTGACTACTATTTAATCTTCATGTTAATTTTTTGAGATTCTCCAAATAATATCTGATTAAAAGTAAGGCAGGATAAAATAAAAATTGGTAACAAGAATCTTTTAGTAGCCATTATATATTTTTTTGTTATTCATCAAATGATATTATACCCCTACAATCTAGCGTTAGTTTTATCTTAAAAGGATTGAAACTTATAAATCGTTTTATGATGGAACCTCTCTCCTTTTTTCAAAATCGAACTTGGAAAATGGCTATGATTAGGCGCATCAGGAAAATTCTGTGTTTCAAAACAAATACCACTCAAAGAATGATATTCTGTGCTTTGTTTTCCTTTTATAGTTTTAAAACAATTCCCTCCAACATAAATATGAACTCCAGGCTGATTGGTGTACCGACATTTTCAGATTATTATTTTTATTGAAAAGCGATGCAGCAAATTCATTTTCTTTTTCTAAAACAAATGTGTTATCTATTTTTGAAGGACACTTTTTCGGCTGACTAAAATCAAAAGGATTGTTTTCCAGATTCAAAAAACTACCCGTTGGAATATTTTCCCTCGTAGTTTCCAACATTTTTTTTGCATTCACAATCAATTCTTGTTCCGTGATATCGGATTCGTGACCATCAAGATTAAAATAACTGTGATGGGTTAAATTTAAAGGTGTATCTTGAGTGGTAGTGGCTATGTGCTCAATTATTAATTCATTTTCTTCAGACAAAGTATAGGTCAATTCTACCGATAAATCCCCTGGATAATTTTCTTGATTATTTGGACTAAAATAGCTTAAAGTTATTGATGGGTCTTTACCATTCTTTACTTTTTTAACCTTCCAAACCTTTTGGCTGAAGTTATGATTTCCACCGTGTAACGAATGATTGTTACTGTTTTTGTTTAAATGAATTGTTTTTCCATTCAAACTGAAAACACTATTGTTGATTCTGCCCGCGAAACGCCCTACGGTAGCTCCAAGATAAGGTGCTCCCTTTAAATCGAAGGATTTTATATATTTTTCTAAAGTGTCGAACCCTAAAACCACATCAACAACTTCTCCGTTTTTTAATGGCATTTTCAATGAAGTAATGGTAGCACCATAATTGATAACCTTCAACTGCATTCCATTTTTGTTCGTTAATTCGCAAGAATCAACCACTTCGTCATTAGGCATTAACCCAAATAATTCTACAGTAGAATTATACATAAAATGTGACTTTTTTTTTATCTCCATTGCTTTTTTTTATGAAAAATTAATTTAAAAATTATAATCAATTATGTGAATTAGTCTAATTGATACCCATCATTTTACCGCACAGCCATACTGGTCTTTCCGAAGTACTTACATAAATAAGACGTCGAAAAGCTCAGACAGACAAGAAGACAAACGATTTTAAATTCTAAAAAATATTAATTATACTCCCCAACATAAGTAACGATAGAACGAGCAGGTATTTCAAACTTGCTACTGTTTACGTTGGCTCCTCTTTTTAAATTTGAATCTTCAGAAGTTACATAAGGAGTTAACTCATTGTTTTTCAAAGAAATACTTAAATTGAGTTTATAAGATCTCGCTGAATCACTAAAATTAACAGCTACAATAACCAGTTTTTTCTTGGCTAAATCTTTATAAGCAGTTAACATTACATCGGTAGATGCCAACGTTACGTTTTGATTAGGTACTTGTAGACGAATCATTCCTGGACGTACAAAAAGCGAGTAATTCCCAAAAGCCCATAATAATTTTGAATCGTGGTAAAATCCATCATTTTTGCAATAGTCACCGATAGTACTACCATTATTACTACCATCATCAAGATAAATTAATCCATCTTTAAAGTCAGCTCTGGTAAGAGCAGTCCACCACTGCCAGGATGAAGCATTGGCAACTGCAATATCGTTGTGAATGATACGCGCTACAAACAATGCGGTCTTCATTCCAAGATCTCTTTGATTACCTGATCCACCGGGAATTTCTGCCGTACCTGGTTGTTCCAAGATACAATATTCGGTTTGCCAGTATTTTAAGCTACCCACTTGTTTAATACGAGAATTTAATCGTTCACGATAGCTTACCTGATCATTTACTGGCCAAACCGAAAAATAACTATGCCCTGTAATTACCTTTTTTAAGTTAGCAAGTTGTGATATATTTGTTGAAGGAGCACCAAAAAAAACATTTATTTGGTCGTCTCTATTTTCCCCATTAACATCATCATATAAATAATTAATTATTGCTGCTTCACCAAGAACAATCTCGGTCTTTAATGACTTCGATTTCATTCTGTCGGACAATAGTTTAGTGAAATCGAATATCTCCTGATTGGTAGCAGGCGTTCCCTCCTGACTCGCTTGTCCATTACTTCCTGCCATCCAATCCCATTGTGGTTCATTTATCGGACTTAAATAATCAAAAGTAACTCCTTCATTACGTTGCAAATTATCTATGGTTTCGACCAAGAAATCCGCATAATTCGGAAGCATTCCTGTTTTGATGTTCATATTCTCTTTCTGAGAGGAAAAAGCCTTTCCATTTAGAGTCATTTGCACAGGTGGACTGACTGTAAATGCTAGGAATTTTTCTACACCGCGACTTTTAGCTGCTTGTAAAAACCATCGTTGTCCTGTCTGTTTTGTCCAATCATAAGTTCCATCTGGTTTCTGAAAACACTCGCCTCTACGCCACTCATCTGTAATATTACTGTTTGATCCTTGCTCTGCACTGCCTGCACCTAAATAGAATCTCCAGATGGATAACCCTATTCCTTTGGGGTTACCTGATGCATCAATTTCCTTACTAAAAAGTAAATCGGCAATAGCATTTCTTTTTTCAATTGGCCAATTTTTCCCAACCATCTGACATCGCCAGGCATCCGATGCTCCAAAACCATCCATCGTTTGTAGCTCTTGATTCAAGTCGATTTTAATTTCTCTGACATCTGAAGGTATTGGTGGTGCTTCCAGACCGACTTCTGATGAACAAGACATTATTAACAAGCCTGCAAAAAACAAGCTTGTTAAAGTTATTTTTAATATCCTCATAATTTTTTAATAATTTGGATTCTGTTTGATCAAACCTGCACTTCTATCTATTTCAGATTGCGGTATAGGCCATACAAGATTTTTATTTATATTAAAGTTGACACCTTTATCTTGCAGTTCTTTTAAATTGGTTGTTTCATATTTGTCTGTGGACAAAGTAGTATTATACAACACAAAAGTTCCTGAAGCCCCCAAAATACTGGCTATTACAGGCTTATTGGAACTGGGATCTATTTCACGACGAATATCAAACAAACGAAGTCCCTCAAAAGCTAATTCCATGCGACGTTCTTTCCAAATGGCTCGAAGAATATCATCTCCAAAAACTTTTCCTGTCTTTGGTAAAAGTCCTACACGCTTTCGTATAATATCTACATAATTCATTGCTTGGGACGATTTGCCTAAATGATAAGCTGCTTCCGCACTAGTCAGATACATCTCAGCTAAACGTATGACCGGAACATTAAGCGGAGCATTACCATAGGTACTTACAAGTGTACGCCGAGTTGCTATAGGTATATAAAATTTACGAATAATACGTCCCGATTTGCTTTGCTTAACATCCCAAATATGAGTCGGATTGTCTGCCTCATCTCCGTAAGCTGCATCTCCAGTAACTGTGATTGTACTGCGACGACGAACCACATCATTTTCAGATAAATAACAGTTCTCTAAATCACTTGTTGGCACACACCATCCCCATCCATCCATCACATCAGAAGCGCTTTTGCTTGGAAAGTTATCTTTCGATTCACCCCTAGCTCCAGTGAATGTAGACAATATGTTACCTAGTTGCTTGCTTGGATCACTATTACTTTGAGCTTCCAAAATAGATTCGACACCATTGTGATTGTTTACACTCCATATATTCAGAAAATTATTTTCCAAAGAAAATCCTCCTTCTGTGATTACCTTATTTGCATAGTTCTCAGCCTCTGCCCATTTCTCTTGAAACAAAGAAACTCTTGCCAGTAATGCATAACAGGCCCATTTAGTGACCCTTCCCTTATCTGAGGCTGCATAAGATGGTTTTAACATATCGGCTGCCATCAAAAGATCTTTTTCAATACTTTCATACACCTTATCTTTCGGAGCTCTTTCCAAAGTCAAATCACCAATCCCTAAAGGACCTAATGCCAAGGGTACACCTCCAAAATTGTTGACTAAATCATAATAATTATAGGCCCGAAGAAACAAGGATTCTCCCAAATATTGATTTTTCAGCGTATCACTTATTGGAGCTTTTTTAATGCCATCTATTGCAACATTACATGCTCCAATATTTTCGTAGCGCGTTTTGAACAAGTCCGACAGATACCCCATATTATTGGGAGTCATAAGATACTGGGCTGCGGGAATGAAACCCGATGCATTTTGTCCTGTATTACCCATCCAGGCATCATCTGTGGCAGTTTCATTTGCCAATCGCCCTGGAATCAGTTGATACCAGTCGTAGTGCAAAAATGCACGCTTATACAAATCGTTTACAAAGGTCTGACACTCTTCTGAACTGGAGAAATAGTTGTCGAGGGTTTGTGTACCCCTCTCATTGTGTTCGATGAAATCGTTGCTACAAGAGCTTGAAATAAAACACAAGGCTATGATTGATAAAATTATTTTTTTCATGAATAATAAATTAAAATGATACATTAATTCCAAATAAAATGGTTTTTTGAACTGGATAATTCCAACCACCAAATCCAAATCCAAGTACATCTCCTCCAACTTCAGGATCTACACCGGAGTATTTTGTAAGAGTAAACAGATTCTGAGCCGACACCGAACATCTTATTTTCTCAAATCCCATTTTTTTATCTATTGTATATCCAAATTGGATATTCTTTAGACGTAGATAGGAACCATCTTCAATATAAAATGAAGAAAAACGAGAGTAATTTTGATTATTATCCGTTTGTGACAAACGTGGTATATCATTAGAGGTCCCTTCACCATGCCAAGCTGATTCTGACAAGCCACTTAATTTATTAGTTCTAGATGACGCATTATTGAGCCCGTCTTTGTTTTGATTTACCAAATCATTCCCTATACTTGAATATAAATTGGCCAAAAAGTCGAATCTTTTATAGGAGCAATTCAAATTTAAGCCCATTGTGAAATCAGCCCAAGGTGAACCAATTTTTGTTCTATCACTAGAATCAAGCACGCCATCACCATTTACATCCACGAATCGAATATCTCCCTCCTTAGCATAAGGCTGCAATAAATCTCCATATTCATTTGTATGCGCATTCAACTCGACTTTATTTTGAAACAAACCATCGGCTTTATAGCCAAAGAAATAACCCGGCTCATCATTTTCAACTGTAAGTGTTTTTTCTCCAAAACCAAATAATTGCTCATTCTCAACACTAAGCTTTGTCATTTTTACATTGGTACTTGTGAAGTTAAAATTTGCTCCGTAGTTAAAATCTCTTACTGAATTTTTATAAGAGAGACTAAACTCCAGACCTTGCGATCTCATTGAACCTACGTTGGACCAGATTCGAGCATCAGATGGATACCCACTGTAATTAGGGTATGCTTTTTGGAACAACATGTTTTCAGTGTTTTTCACATAATACTCTATCGATCCAGAAAGCTTATTTTTGTAAAGTCCAAAATCTATTCCGGCATTGATATCCTCTACTGTCTCCCACTGTATGTCTTTATTAGGAACCGCACTTGGATAAGTGGTATTTACAACCATATCACCAATAGAATAATAATTTTGCCCTAGTTTAGAAAGATACACACTTGCTGGCAAATTTTGATTTCCAACTTTCCCCCATCCTACTCTAACCTTAAGATCATTTAATACGTCGGAAAAATTAGACATAAATTCCTCATTTGAAGCTCTCCAGGCAAATGAAGCAGAAGGAAAAGAAGCCCACTTGTTATTAGCTAAAAATTTAGAAGATCCATCTCGTCTGTATGTGGCTGTCAGGTAATATTTACTATCATAATTATAAGTCAAACGACTTAGATAAGACATAATCGAATTGGTATATGAACTTCCACTTGTTTGCGGGTTCAAAGTCCCCGCATTCAACTCTTGCAAAGCATCAGTATTATTAGGAAGTTTTTGCTTTGAACCATATAAATCTGCTCCATTAACTTCTTCGGCCGTATTACCAACCATAAGAGAGAAATTATGCTTTTCAGCAAAAGTTTTCATATAAGTCGCTGTGTTTTGGACACTCCAAGAACGAGTCATACTTGTGCTACGGGAAATTGAGTTAATCAATTGACTTTCATGAGCGACATCAATTATAAAATCAGGATAAAAATTATCTGAAATAGCAGAATTCAATTCAAAAGAAGCTTGTGAACGTAAAATTAAATCTTTTATAGGGCTAAATTGAACATATCCATTAGTAGCGAGTGCATAATTTTTATTTTTGGATTTAAATCTTTTAATTCTTGCAATAGGATTCCATACGTAAGTTGGGGATCTTGCATAGATACTGTATTCATTCTCATCTCCCGTCAATTGATTGGCAGGTTTGTAGATCGGCGTAATAGGATCAATTTGGTCAAAATCAGCCCAATTGTCGGGACTACCGTAAGATTCGTATCTAGGATTAAGTGAAAAACCTGCCGATATCTTTTTCGAAAACTTATAATCTGATGCAATACGAGAAGTAATTTTTTCCCATCCTCCTTTTTCATAGAAAGATTCTCTCTTATAATAATTCAAACTAACAGCATAAGTGTTTTTTTCACTACCGCCTTGAAATCCAAAACTTACATTGCTAACAAATGATCTTTTTCTAATACCAGCGTTCCACCAATCAGTGGATTTTCCTCTATAACTAGCAGGATCACCAAACTCGGCAGGAAATCCGGAAGCCAAAGCTGCAGTATTAAATATAGTTGCATACTCTTCCGCGTCTGCCATATTGTAAGGATTTTTCATTAACTGTACCCCATAGCTGGCATCTAGATTGAAAGTAGTCGCTCCAGCTTTACCTCTTTTAGTTGTAATCAAAATTACCCCATTTGAAGCCCGACTACCATAAATAGCACTTGCGGAAGCGTCCTTAAGTATCTCCATACTTTCAATTTCATTAGGATTCAAAAAGTTTGCATTCGTCCCCATAGGCACGCCATCAATTACGTAAAGTGGATCTGTACTTAAATTTATAGTTGAGATTCCACGAATTAATACTTTAGGCATGGCTCCTGGACTCCCTCCACTTACAACTTGTACTCCTGCAACTTTACCTTGAAGTGATTCGTTTACATTCCCCACAGTCATAGTCTTCAATTCTTTTCCTTTTACTGTGGCAATAGAGCTTGTTAAATCACTCTTTTTTACCGTAGCAAAACCGATCACAACTATTTCCTGTAATTCATTCTTGAGGTCTTCAAGCGTAATGTTAATGATTGTATTTTCACCTATTTTTATTAGTTTGCTAGTATAACCAACATACGAAAATTCAATTTCCGACAGCTTACTTGGAACAGTAAGTGAATAATTACCGTCAAAATCGGTACTGGTGTTCATAGTTGAACCTTTCAGCACAACATTTACACCAACAAGAGGCTCTGATTTTATATCTAAAACTTTGCCCTTCACAGTTATCTGCCCTACAGCTATCACGCTAAATAACAAGGCAGTAAGAATCAAAATTATTTTTTGTTTCATCTTAAATTATTTTTTATTGTTTTTTTATTAAAGTGGTACGCTCTAATTCAGTATCAAGTGTAAAAATATAAGTACCCGCAGCTACTCCACTGTATGTTGCATTTCCTCCACCAAGAAAAGGGGCAACACCAAAGCTGTCTAATCGCCAGAACGGATTCCAATTATTCCCTGTAATTGTCATTGCTATACCCTTTCCATCTAATTTTATTTCTCGAGACAGCCTATACGGATTTGATGGATCGGCAGAAAGTGAAAGAAGAGTAGAATTTGGATCCCAACCGCCATTTTCCATACCATTACCACATATCGTTATAGGGGTAGTACTCAAATTAATTGGGGCCTGAGTTGGGACATATGGTGTAACTGAATAAGTTAAGTCAATTGGATTAACAGCGATTTTATAATACCCTTTGGTTGGCAAAATAATAGCATGAGTAGTTATACTATTTCCAAGTGATCCCCCGGAAGATAATCCAAAACAGTGGGGCTCAAAAGATGTTTCTTGGCCAAGAAAATAGATTCCCTTATTATCTGAATCAGCATAGTACTTGAAAGTGAATACGTTCCCTGCTTTACTATGAAAACGCATAGGAACTCCAAAAGCATCACTAGACAGGTTTGAATTAATAGGTAGATCAACTAAATACATGGAAGTCAGGCCATCTGCAACTGTGAAATTTAGTTTAGTGGTGGCTTGATTTTGCTTTAAAAAATTGTCTTTAGCAGTGATTAAAATATCGTAGGATTTAAGATCTGCTGGAATTGAAAAGGTTTTAGAATATTCATATAATTTAGCATCTCCAACAGTAACTACATCACTAATTCCCAAAGCAGCACATGATACAGTTAAGTTATCAATACCTGTAATATCTTCTGCTTTAAAACTTACCGTAACTTTTGTATCATTTGTCTTAAAAACAACACTTCCCTCTGCAGGTTTTAAATTAGTCAATTTTGGCGCTTCAAAATCACCATCTAATCTTAAGTTTATTTTTTTTGTCGCAACATTACCCGATACATCGGTCACTAACAACTCTACTTCGAATTTATCTGTGGTAAGTTTACCCTCAGGAACCAAAAATTTATAATTAAGATCGTACTCCTTAATCAAAGGATCTGTAGCGAATTCAATTACTTTATCCAATTGAAGTTCAGGTATTCTAATTTGGACTGATTTTAGACCCAAATCATCATTTAATGATGCTTTAATTTCAAACTTTCTATCGGGCCCGCCATAAATTTCATTTGTCTCCACTCCTACGCTGGGATCACCAGAAGCTGGAAAAGTTGGCTCGTTATTTTCACAGCCTATAAAGGCAGAAAATAGAACAAGCAAAAATAATAATTTCATTTTTTTCATGTTTGCAAAAATTAGGTTAGTATAAATAAATTGGTTGTTTTGATTTATTTTAATAAATACTTATGGCTGATTCTTTGACTTTATCCTTTTCATCTGTCAAAATCAATTTCAAAGCATCCGGATTTTTAATAGTTTCAGGCTTAAATAATTCACTATTCATGTAATTAAGTATGGAAATTAACATCTGTTTGGCAACTGGGCGTTTGTCTAAATCTGCAGCTAAATCAAAGGACGCTATTACAAGTTTTCCTGATCCTACACTACCTTCGAAAAGTGATGCCAGTTTACGGTTGTTCGCAAAGTTGTCTACCATCTCTATAATAGGATTGCCACCACGAATACTGTCCATAATAAGAGTCGTAGAATTGACATTTAAATCCCACCATTGCCAATCAGTGTGCATATCTGTTGGAAAATCAGCCAAGGCTTTGTGCGTTGGATCGCAAAGCACGCCCATAGTACCAGCTTGTTTAGGAAAATGGACAGGGCTCCAAAATACAGGGACAAATTTCCCTTCAATGCCTTTAATTTTTTTCCAATCCGGATTTAACAATACCTTACGCCCGGCAGCAAGAAGTTTATACGTTTCTTTGAGGCTTCTCGTGTAAACCACTTTGCCATAATCTATAATCTGCTTTTGTGGATAAACCCATATATTCCACTGATTTTTGTAATCGGTTCCTTTTAGCGCTACTTTGATTATCAATTTAGCTGCCCTATTTATTTTTTGAAGACGCTCATGGATCTCAATAACCTTTTGATTATAGCCTAACGAAATTGTAGTTTTCACCATCCCCGAAGCCAGTAAAGTATTGTTATCCATGATACTCCACTCTATTATTTGATCCTTTAGGGCACCCTGCGAATAATTGCTTACATCCAAAGTGGCAACAAAAGATTCATCGTTTGTGTATGTTGCTTTGGGGAAACGGATTAAAGGAACAACGGGAGCCGAAAATTCTCTAAATTCTTCTGCAGAAATTAGATTTTTACTATCCCAAAAAGCATCCAATAATCCTACTAAAGCTGTTCCCTGACCCGGGAAGTCGTGTAAGTCCAGCAATTGAAAACCGCTAATTCCAGCTGTTTTTAAGGCTCTCTCTATCTCCTCTTTGTATAATATCACGGCCAATTTACCTGAGGCTTTGGTATAATCTGCTGCCTTATTTATCATTCCTTTGCGTTCCAAATCTTCTTTTACTGCCTTAAAATTGAGCGGTTCTAAAACTCCTGTATATTTGGAAATTTCGTCTACCTTAGGATAAACTGCATACTGCCCTATTTCATGTGTGATCAAAGGCACATTCATACCTTCTACTGAAGTTGAATAATCTTTGTTAAAGGTGGGAGATTCACTATTGAAAACGCCTTGCCCGCGTACCCAACCTTTTTTAGTCCATTGGGTAATAAAGAAATCATCTCCAGGTTCTGGCCAAACCCCATATCCTTTTTCAAAAGTAAAAGAGGTAGTTGTATAAAGATGCCTTGTATCTTTACTCTTTAAGCTGTTCATCATTTTAGCCAATACAGATATATCGCCTTGTAATTCGTTGCCCATAGACCACATACAAAAAGAGGGGTGATTACCATATTCGTCAATCATATGTTGCGCTTCAGCATACAAGAAATCGGTTACCCTTTGATCCTGACCAATATTAAGAGCCCAAACTGGCAGCTCCACCTGCAAGTAGAAGCCCATTTCGTCAGCTACTTCAAAAGCTGCTTTAGGAGGACACCATGAGTGAAAACGAAGGTGATTTAACCCCCATTCTTTAGCAGTTACAAATACTTTTTTCCAGCCATCTTTGTCCATTGGTGGATGACCTGTAAGCGGAAAAATATCACATTCTAATGTTCCTCTTAAAAACACAGGTTTCTCATTTATCGTAAGTACAGAACCCTTTCTAGAAAACTTACGCATCCCAAAATCTACCGAAGTGAATGATTTGTTTTTTGTTGTTTTCAACTGGACTTTTAATTCATATAATTCTGGAGAAAATTCACTCCAAAGTTTTATATTCTCGCCCATATTATAATCAACTTCAATTACAGATTGTCCTGCTTTTATTTGAATAGTCTGTTTAAGGGCATTAATCAAAATTTTACTCTTTTTATTAACCGCAACAATATTTAAAACTCCTTTTTCGTTTTTTTTCGTATTGTTATTTAGAGTAATAGTTAATTTTGCTTTTCCTAAGTCAATATCTGGATTTACTTGCAAATTAGTAATACGAATAGGATCCAAGGCTTCTATTTTCATATCGCCTATGATACCGTTCCAAATAATCTGTGTCTCATTGGTATAAGCATGCGCCATATTATCTACACTCATATCAAACTGTTTTCGATTGTCAACACGAATAGTCAGTCGGTGTGTTTGTCCAGGAATTAGATATTTCGTAAGGTCAAAATAATGAGGAGCAATTAGACTATGTTGTTCCCTTTCTAGCTCTTTGCCATCTACCCAAACATTGGTTTTCCAGATTACACGCTCCAATTTCAATATAAATTCTTTACCTTTCCAATTATCAGGAATTGTTATTTCACGGGTATACCATGCCGCTCCTAAATAACTATTTTTTCGAGTTAAATGACTCAATTGAGGTTTCTGCAAACTTGGTTTTAGTTTGTTGGGAACTCCAAGTCTGGCATCATCAGTAGTTCCCGGTAATTGCATTACTTGCTTAAAGGCCTTATTTTGCCATCCGTTTTGCAGCCCAATACCTATACTGTCTAACTGCACAGTCCACTTTCCGGCTATATCCATTACCAACTTATCCCTAGAGTCCCATGAACAGAGTAAAAATAAAAGTAAGACAGCTGCTACTAAATGTTTCATTTGCATAGTATTAAAATTTTATAATTAAATATTTTATTCAGTTATCCGAAGACATTCTAATAAAATACTATTGCTACTTGCTAAAGGTTTGCTTGTTTATATCCAATTGTTTAACCTTTTCATAATATTTTTCAGATTGCGCTGCACTTCCCAATCCACTATACCCAAGTGCCATAACATAATAACAATGCACTTGATTTCGAATATTTAAATCATCATCCCAAATAGCAAGGTCTGGAAGGGATACCGCAAAATAGTCGATTCGACATTTTTCAAACAAATACTTTTCTCCATGAGCAACTAGCTTATTGAAACGGCTGCAAGCCTTATTTTCGTCTCCCAATTCACGCCAAGCAAGTCCTTGATAGAAGATCTTATCCGGCTGTTGATCGTTGTAGAAAAAAGCCTGAACAGGTTCTGATGACCCAAGAGTTGCCTGAATAAAATTTGCATTTGCATTTTCCAAATCTCCAAGCCCTTTATAAGCTAATCCTTTATAGTAATACACCTCATTTTCTTCGGCATTCTTCAATTTACCTTCCCCCAAATCATGAGGATATACTTCTGTTTCTTTAAGTAGTTGAATAGCATCAGTGAATCGTTTTTCAGCTATTGCAATCTTTGCCAATTCTACTCTACATAGTGTATACTGTCCAGTTACCTTTCCTTCACCTCCTTCCCAAGGATGAAATTTTCGTTTAGAGATAAGATCTTTTGCAATATCATATTTCCCTAGTTGGTTGTACAAAATAATACGTTCAATACATAAATCATCACGCTCTTCGACCATGTTACCATATTGCTCCAAAAATTCCAATCTTTCAGAAGGAGATTTACCAATTTTTTTATATAATTGGTCTAGTTCCATAAATATTCTAGAATCAGTTCTATCAAATTCAAATGCTTTTTCCAGTAATTCTTGAGCCGCTACCTTGTTGTCCAGTTTATTAAAATAAGCAAGGGCAAGATTTCTCAACACAGTTGGAAATTTATTATCAATAGTAGCCGAAGATTCCCAACACTTAATAGCATTATCGTACTGACGAAATGCATACCAGAAATTACCTAAATAATAAGGAGCTTTGGCATCGTTAGGGTTCAATCGAATTGCATCTTGCAAAATATTTACTTCCTCGATACGGTTAGGAAAGCACTTTTCAGGAGACTGCAAAGATGCTTTTTCATACCATTTCATTGCCTTATTACTATCCCCCTGCATAGAGGCGAAGTACCCCAAAGTGTAATATACCATCGGATAAGTAGTTTCAGGTTCTTGGATACATTCTTTCAGCAATTGACTCGCTTCGTCATACAATCCAGCACCCGCAAAGTCGAGTGCATATTCTATATATCCATGTGACCATTGACGCATTATGGTATTCATCTCATCAAGTATAGCTTTGTCTTTTGTTAGTAAATATTTCTCAAAACGACATCCCATATTAAAACGATCAATCTTAATTGACTCTTCAATCCAAGCCAAAGCCTCATCGTTTCTATGTAATTTTCTCAAAATAGAAGCTTTCAATTGACGTCCTTTGTGATTGTGCCAGTTGCGAATAAGACATGATTCTATACGCTCTAAAGCTTCTGCCCATTCTCCTTTTGTATTGTCAATTTGTGCCAACGCATAAAAAGCAGCATCTTGCCAAGCGGCATTCCAAGTAGATTTGAAAAGTGAATTGTAAGCATCATCAAACTTTCCTTGCAACTTCAGGCAGTAGCCCAGATTATAGAGAGGCTCTCCATCATTAGGATTTGGATTACGCTCTGTTAATACTTCCACTGCAATTTTAAAATGCGCTTCTGCTTTTTCAAACTGTCCTCTTTTCATCATTAGCAATCCTACCGCATTATTGCAACGAACGTCTTTAGAGTCTCTACTTAAAGCCTCAAGATAATAATCGAGTGGGTTATAAGTGGCGTGACGGTATTGCTCGAGATGTAGTCCCGTTAAATACAATTGTTCCATTGAAGCAATCTCTTTTGGTTCAAGTGCAGATTTTGCAGGATCGGGAACAGGTTTTATTTCTGTTTTTTCTTCTTTATATTGAACAAGAATTTTACCATCAGCTGTGTAAATAGTAAAAATTAAATTCTCTGATAATCTATCACCAATTGAAACTCTTTTTTTATAAGGATTTAATGGAGATATCGTGATTTCTTCTTCATATAATACCTTATCTACATTGTCCTTAAGTTCTAATTTTACTTTTTCAAAAAGACTCGTTGTATATAGTATTAAATCAGCTTCATTACCCTCTACTTCAATGTTTATAATTGCGTCCTTTGTCGCATTTTTTACATAGCCTACTTCGGTATATGGCATAAAATATTGTACCCATGATTTTTCTTCATAAGCTTGTAACCAAGAAAAATCAGGTTGGTTATCTGTAAAAACACCTGTCATCAGTTCTATGTACGGGCCATCAACATCAGTTAGATTTCTGTCCCATGCAAGACCAAAATCTCCATTACCCCATGTCCATTGTTTTTTTCCAGGAGATATATGATGATTTGCAACATGCAATAACCCCGCTTGTACGTTGTCTTCATAGCCTCCAACAAAATTATATTTTGACTGCACAGCCATATAGGAGGTAGGAACAGGTATATTCTTGTATTTAGAAATATCAACCCCTGCAGAATAGTCTTGTTTGTAATATTCTCCTGTTGCTATCGGAAATTTGGAAACATCTCGTTTTCCGTGATCAAATACCGCATTAACATCCGGTGGAAATACAGACTTATAACCATCATTAACCACAACTGCGGGATTAGCCCACCAAAGAAAAGTTTGAGGAAAAGCAGTGCGATTGTACACTTTTACCTTTATCTCTATATATGCTCTATCAGGATACAAGGTAAATCCCTGCATACCCTTGGTCCTAAACATTCGCTCAACCTCATTACACCAGACTGTTTTACTACCATCCGCATTTTCTTCTATACTATAATCCGTAGGTAGAAAAGTACTTGGACGATGATGCTGAGGCCAATTGAACTCGATACCTCCTGAAATCCATGGTCCTGTTAGGCCCACAAGTGCAGGTTTAATTACTTGGTTGTAATATACAAAATGACGTTGTTTTACCTTGTCATAAGCCATATGGATACGCCCCCCTAGTTCAGGAAGTATCATTATTTTTATATATTTATTTTCTATAAATAAGGCATGATATGATTTATCTTCCTTTAAATCCGATATTTTTTCTACAACAGGATAAGGATATACAACTCCTGTACTACCTTGATAAACTCGTTTTTCTAGAAAAATAGGATTTTTTTCCTCTTCCCCTATTTGATAAGTAGGCAACAATATATCTTCCGCCCAAACACGTACAACACCATCTTCATTAACGGTAGACTGAATTAAATAAGAAGTGATTTTTTCGTCTTTACAATTTTTATCTTTAGATAGTATTCTATCTTGTGACCTCTTAAGCGACACATCTTCTTTAATTCCATTCGGCTGAGTTAAATTCGAAGTTAATTTCTCCATCTTATTATATTTTATTTTGTTAATTCGTTTTCTATTTCTTCCAATGACTTACCTTTTGTTTCAGGCAAATACAAGCGCAGGAAAAGATATCCCAGCAAGCAAACTATACCGTAAAGCCAAAATGTTCCGTAAGATCCCAAACCGTTATTTAATAACGGGAAAGTATAAGTAAGGACAAAACAAGCTGTCCAAAGTGAGAAAGTAGACACAGCCATTGCCATTGCCCGTATTCTTGTAGGAAATATTTCAGATAGAACTACCCAAGTAATGGGAGCAAGTGTCATTGCATAACAAGCAATAGCAGCAATAACAAGGATTAAAACTACAACACCTGTCACTTCAAAATAATAACATGTTCCTAATATGGCATAAATACAAGTTAATCCTATCGACCCGAATAGCATTAGTGCTCTTCGTCCCAATTTATCAACTAAATACATCCCTACAAATGTGAATATGACATTGGTTAAACCTGTGATAACAATATTGAATAGAATATCTGACACGCCATAACCGGCGGCAGAAAATATTTCTTGAGCGTAATTGAAGATTACATTTATACCACACCATTGCTGAAAAATCGCTATAACAATTCCTAATAAAAGAATTTTAGGCATTTTGCCTTCAAATAACATTTTATAGCTAACATCTTCTTTTACATTGCTAACTCTCGACTTCAATTGTTCGATTTGTTCCAGAGCAAATTTAGATCCTCCTATCTTACTAAAAATCGATTGCGCTTTTTCATATTTATATTGACTAGCGAGCCATCTAGGACTCTCAGGAATAATTAATATCAAGGCAAAGAAAAAAACAGAAGGAACTGCTCCAGCCCAAAACATATATCTCCAGCCCCATTGTTCATTCCATGAATTTAAAATAGCCTGTCCCTCAACAATCGGATCTGCGATCAACCAATTTGCGATTTGAGCAGCCAAAATACCAATAACAACCGTTAATTGGTTTATAGAAACGAACTTACCCCTTGATTCGCTAGGAGCAATTTCGGCTATATATATAGGGGAAAGGTTTGAGGCAATACCGATACCAACACCTCCTACTACCCTCCATACAATAAACCATTCTATAGTATTGACCATACCAGTGCCAATAGCGGCCAGCGTAAAAAAGACAGAAGCTATGATCATCAAGGGTTTTCTTCCGTATTTATCCGATAAACTCCCTGAAATCATTACTCCCAATAGACACCCCAAAATAGCACTACCCATTACCAAACCTTGCATCGAAGGAGAATCTCCAATATTGAAGAAAACTTCATAAAAAGGCTTTGCGCCACCAATTACTACCCAGTCGTATCCGAACAATAAACCGCCCATGGCTGAAACCAATGCGATGAAAAGCAGATAAGAAGAATTATACTTACTCATATATTCAATTTTTAATTTATTTATCGTTTACAAAGATCGTTACATGGTAAGCCTGTTGAAATGTAATATTCATGTAAAACATGTATAAAAAGATGGATTTAAAGAAATAAGTTATTATACTGAAAATAAAAAAAGTTTTTTTTACAGTATGCCTATTTTTTTAGTTAAAAATAAATGAGATAACCAGTTAATTATTTTTAAATCACGGGAGTTCAAATACAGTTTATTGGCTTGGCGAAAATGAATTTACGGATAGCTCTAAGAAAATTAGTATCATTATTCTAGCTAAAATTCTTATTTTAAAACCTTTAAAAGTTGGACATTAAACCAAAAATTGCGATTATTAAATTTTGCTGTAAATTTTTCTGTTGTAACGCAATGATTTTTAGTAATTTTGAACCCTAAAACGACCTTTTTATTTCATTATTGGAGTTTACACTACACCAATAGATTTGATTCAGAAAAAAATTCATACCTATTCAAATAATGTACTATATGATTATTTCGTAAATTTAGGTCCAAATTAATATTCCTTAGAATATTTTTTTTCAACGTATATATAGTGCTATATGGATAAAATAGCTGATGGATTTAAAGGTGAAAGAGCAATAGTTGTTCCTTATAGTGTTCGTAATTTCCAATCTGAAAATGAATTGACAAATGCGCTATTCATAACTCATATTGGTTACTATCCAAATGCAAAATACCATTTCCGAAAGCGGTCAAAAGGTGCCCTCGAGCATATACTCATTTACTGTGAAAACGGAAAAGGATTTATAACTTTTGAAAACGAAAAATTTTCACTTTCTAAAAATCAAGCTTTCATTATTCCTGCCCACAAGAGTCATAGTTATGAAGCTGAAGCATCAAATCCCTGGAGCATCTACTGGATTCATTTTAAAGGGACGAACACATCATTATATTCTTCTATTTCTGGAAAAATCATCAATCTAAATGATACAAGATTGTCGGACAGATTGGACCTTTTCGAGGAGATTTATCAAAATTTGGAAATGGGATTTTATCCTGACAATCTGGAGTATTCTAGTATTTGCTTACAACATTTTTTAGCTAGCATAAAGTATATAGATCAATTTTTAAAAATAAAAACAGTTGATACGGAATCTTTGGATGTCATACCCATGAGTATTATTTATATGAAAAACAATTTGACTAACAAAATAACATTACAGCAAATTGCGCAACATGTCGGCTATTCGAGTTCCTATTTTGGATCTTTGTTTTTAGAGAAAACATCCTTTACACCAATTGATTATTACAATCAATTAAAAATACAGAAATCCTGCACCCTGTTGCAATTTAGCACCCTGAAAATAAAAGAAATTGCTTATCATTTGGGTTATTACGATCCATTTCATTTTTCAAAATCATTCAGCTCCGTGATGGAAATATCACCTCGAGAGTACCGTCTACGTTACAAAAACCAAGTGTGATTTTTTATAATTTTGTGTTTAAGAGCTACTATCAAAAGTATTTACAAACTTAAGACTCTATTCGTAGTAGTCAAGCGGTCACTCTCCTGCCGCTTCCTTTGCTCAGCTAGGCTGCTATATCCTTTCTAGATATGTATCAGAAACAGTCATAAGCTAGGTTACCACCCTGTTAAAAAGAATAAATACTTCAAGCAAATACAGGTATAACAGCAGAGATATGATAGATAAAGCTAAAATGTTTGCTGAAGAAATCATTATGATTAACAAAACTAAAGCTTCAAAACGCTATACTTTTGATAAAGTTTGGAGCTCTGCGGAGAATCTTTTAAACCTGATGCTTGAAAATTTGTGCATTAGTCAGGTATCAAATACCAAAAATTAAAAATCATTACTTGTTTCAAAAACAAGTGATACAAATAGGGTATTGCGAAGGTTTTGAATCAAAAATACATATTTTGCAATTGTTTAAAAGAGAGGAATACATTCAATCAGTCAGATTCAAATATTGTTTGGTTTACCCTTTTTTATGATCACAGTTTTTTTAATCTGTCGCGGCTTTTGACTTTAAAACTCAAAGTTAAAACCTTTGAGAGTCAGTTTTTCGTAAATTTCCGAATCAAATTTATACAATTGCGCTGCCCGATGCGATACATCTTGTTGTTTTTCATCCAAAGCAACCAGTAATTTCATGTGTAAAATTTTTCGGCGAAAATTTGATTTATCCAATTCGATTCCTAATATTTCTTCGTAAAGATGCATTAACTGCAATAATGTAAATTTCTCAGGTAAAAGATTAAAGCCAATAGGAGCTTGGCGTACCCGATTGCGCAACTGCATCAAACTAAAGTCAAAAATTTCGTTGTGGTCAAAAATTAAATTTGGTATCTCATTAATTTTATACCACTTAGCTTCCCTTAAGGTAAAACTGGCTTTTATATTATAGTCTTCCCGGTTTACCAATGTATAGTAAGCAATGGTTATAACTCTTCTTTCGCTTACACGATTTGGATTGGTAAAAGCTTTTAATTGCTCCAAATAGATGTTGTCCAGACTAGTTAGTTCATGCAATATGCGTTGCGCTGCGTCATCAGCACTTTCATCTTTTCCTAACCAGCCTCCAAGAAGCCCCCATTTCCCTACGCTCTCTCCTTCTGCATGTTGCACTAAAAGAATTTCAAGACTTTCTTTGTTAAATCCAAATATAACGCAGTCAATCGAAATTCCATCAGTCGTTGGTTGTTTAATGTCTTTAGCTATATTGCTATTATTTTCGGGATTATTTTTGGAAGTGGAGAAGGTCATTTTTTAATTATATAAGCTAATGTTAAAATTCAAAATTAAATCCTTTTTCGGTAAGTTTATTGTAAATTTCAGGATCAAATTTATACAGCTTTGCCGCTCGGTGAGAAACATCTTGTTGCTTCTCATCTAAGGCAAGTAATAGTTTCATATGCAATATTTTTCTCCTAAAATTAGACTTATCCATCTCCACACCCAAAACCTCTTCATAAAGATGCATGAGCTCCAATAACGTGAATTTTTCGGGTAAAAGATTAAAACCGATAGGAGCCTGACGTACTCTGTTGCGCAACTGTTTTAAGCTGTAATCTAAAATTTCATTGTGGTCATAAATTAAATCCGGTATTTCATTAATTTTATACCATTTTGCATCAGACGCAGTAAAACCAGCCTTTACATCATAATCTTCTCTTTTAATCAAAGCATAATAGCCAATTGTAATAACCCGTCTCAGCGGGAAACGGTCAGGATCTCCAAAAGCCTTCAATTGCTCTAAGAATATATTATCTAATCCTGTGAGCTCTCCCAGCAGTCGATGGGCAGCATTATCTATACTTTCTTTTTTCTTGATCCAGCCACCCGGAAGACCCCATTTTCCTTTACTGATACCTTCAGCATGTTGCACCAACAGAACTTCTAAAATTCCGTTATCAAAACCAAATATTACACAATCTATTGTAATCGCGTTCATGGCCGTTTGCTCTGTTATTTTTAAGGAATCGGTATCGGTATGTTTTTCAAACATGGTATAGAAATTTGAATTAAATATAGAAAAAAATAAAAAGAAGCCTTGTTTCTTTTTGTGTTTTAAGAGTCGAATGCTTTTTTGTAAATATTTAAAAAATCATGGAATTATTAGCCGATTATTTTTAAAAATTTTATTTCCTTTTAAAAAAATTTTAAAAAATTATCAGATAACACTGCGCTTATTTAATACAAATGTATAATAATACCCTCAATTAATTATCAATTACAAATTTTTAAACACAATATATTGTTAATATAAAAAAAATGTGTTACACTTGTAGTCAAATTTACTATAAGCATAAAGTTAGTTTGACTATAAGTTTAAAAATGCAGCAAATATAAACAATAAAATACAACCCCTTAAAAACAAGTATATGTATTTTTTAGGAATAGATTTAGGAAGTTCTTCTATAAAATTATCGGTATTTGATCCCGAAAAAGGAATTACTGTTGCTGCGGTGAGTGTTCCGGAATTTGAGATGGATATTATTGCGCCTAAATTTGGCTGGGCTGAACAAGATCCGAATTCCTGGTGGCAAAATGTAAAAAATGGCATACTGGCTTTAGGGACTAAACATCATATTGATTTAAAACGAATAGCAGGGATTGGTATTGCCTATCAAATGCATGGTTTGGTTTTAACCGATGAAAAACTAAATCCGGTTCGCCCATCTATTATTTGGTGTGACAGCAGAGCTGCAGCCATAGGGAATGAAACGTACAATCATATGGGGCACGAATACTGCCAGCAACAAATTTTAGGAAGTCCTGGGAATTTTACTGCTTCAAAATTAAAATGGGTTCAAACCAATGAACCTGAAATTTTTGAAAAAGCAGTCTACATGATGCTTCCAGGTGATTTTATAGCCGCAAAACTTTCTGGAATTCCACAAATCAGTACTTCCGGACTATCAGAAGCCGCTTTATGGAATTTTGTAAAAGGAGGTTTGGCAACTGAAATACTCCAAGAAATGGGGCTTCCGGAGAAAATGATACCTGAAATCGTACCAAACTTTGGATACCAGGCAACAGTTCATCCCGATATAGCTACCGAATTAGGTCTTGATAAAAATACTAAAATCACTTACCGTGCTGGTGATCAGCCTAACAATGCCTTGGCGCTAAATGTATTAAAACCGGGAGAAATAGCTGCAACAGCAGGAACTTCGGCAGTAATTTATGCGGTAAGTGATAAGGATATCTACGATAAACAAAATCGCATCAATACTTTCTTACATGTAAACAATACGGAATCCCAAAAAAACAATGGTGTTATGCTTTGCATTAATGGTTCGGGTATTTTGTACCAATGGTTACGAAAAATTATGTCGGTTGACAAAGCGGATCTAATTGCATATGAAACTCTTAATGCCGAAGCCGCCAAGGCAGAAGCAGGAAGCAAAGGGCTTCGCTTCTACCCTTTCGGGAACGGAGTCGAACGTATCTTTAATAATAAAAATGCGAATTCAGGAATTCAGAATTTAAACTTTAATATCCACCAGTCCAAACACCTCATCCGATCAGCCTGTGAGGGGATTGTATTTGCAATGAATTACGGTTTTGATGTCATGAAATCAGTAGGAGCATCAGCAGATGTCGTGAGAGCTGGAAATGCCAATCTATTTTTAAGCCCTGTTTTCAGAGAAATTTTCACCAATACCACTCAAACTACTTTAGAATTATACAACACTTCCGGAGCTGAAGGCGCAGCTCGTGGTGCAGCCTATGGTTTTGGATTTTATGCTTGCCTTGATGAAGCTTTTAGAGGTTTAAAATGCATCGGGCGAATGGAACCCAATCATTCGCTGATTTCACAATATCAAGACCTATATCAAGAATGGAAAAATCATATTAAACTAGAACCATAATGAATACAACTAAACAATCTTATTTCAAAAACATCGATACCATAAAATTTGAAGGTAGAGAAAGTGATAATCCGCTTGCTTTTAAATGGTATGATGAAAACCGCGTGGTTGCGGGAAAAACATTAAAAGAACAGCTGCGTTTCTCTATGGCTTATTGGCACACACTCTGCAACAAAGGAGGTGATCCTTTCGGCGCTAATACAGAAACCTTTTCTTGGGATAAAAATGAAAACGCTATTCTAAGAGCCAAAGATAAAATGGATGCCGCTTTTGAATTCATGAGCAAATTAGGACTGCCCTATTACTGTTTTCATGATTTGGACATCGTAGACGAAGCTCCAACCTTGGCAGAATTTGAGAATCGGGTGCAAACTATGGTGGAATATGCCAAACAAAAACAACAAGAATCCGGAATAAAATTATTGTGGGGAACCTCGAATCTTTTCAGTAACCCACGTTACATGAATGGAGCTTCAACCAATCCAAACTTTGATGTTGTTGCCTATGCCGGTGCTCAGGCTAAAATTGCTATTGATGCCACTATTGCATTAGGTGGTGAAAATTATGTTTTCTGGGGAGGTCGCGAAGGGTATATGAGTCTTTTGAATACCGATATGAAAAGAGAATTGGATCATATGGGACAATTCTTGCTTACCTGCAAAGAGTACGCTCGTAAAGAAGGTTTCAAAGGGACTTTTCTTATCGAACCAAAACCGATGGAACCTATGAAACATCAATATGATTTTGATGCTGCCACTACATTAGGCTTCCTTAATAAACACGGACTTCAAGACGATTTTAAATTGAACTTAGAAGTAAATCACGCTACTCTTGCAGGCCACACTTTTGAACATGAGTTACAAGTAGCAGCAGATGCCGGAATGTTAGGAAGTATTGATGCGAACCGCGGTGACTATCAAAATGGCTGGGATACAGATCAATTTCCTGTAAATGTTTATGAAATTACTCAAGCCATGCTTGTCATTTTAGAAGGTGGTGGAATTCAAGGCGGCGGAATCAACTTTGATGCAAAAGTACGCAGAAACTCTACCGATTTAGAGGATAAATTCATTGCGCACATTTCTGGAATGGATGCTTTTGCCAGAGGTCTTATTTATGCGGAGCATATTTTACAAAATACGAATTATAAAAATTTACGCAAACAGCGTTACGGATCATTTGACAATGGCAATGGAGCTAAGTATGAAAAAGGAGAACTCTCTTTAGAAGCCCTTAACGAAATTGCACGTGCAAACGGAGAACCTCAACAAATAAGTGGAAAACAAGAATTATTTGAACAAATTATTGCCAACACCTATTAGTCCATTAAAAACAAACATAAACTAACCAAATTAATCAATTCTTAATTATGAAAAGAAAATATTGTATACCGACAATGCTTCCCTTTTGTATGTCAATTCTATTCAGCGTATTTATGCTGCAATCAGGTTTTGCACAACAGCGATCTCTTTCCGTTAGCGGAAAGATAACATCTAGTAACGACGGCATGGGTATTCCTGGAGCAAGTGTTTTTGTAGCGGGAACAAATAAGAGCACCATGACCGATTTTGATGGCAATTATCAAATTAATGCAGCATCAGATGCTGTATTAAAAATCAGCTCCATGGGTTACAAAACACAACTAGTGTCAGTAAAAAACCAAGCACAGATTAACGTTGCCATGCAAGTGGAATCAGCAGATCTTAAAGAGGTAGTTGTAATAGGATACGGCTCTCAGAAGAAAAAAGTGTCTACAGCCGCTACTTCGTTAGTAACCGGAAAAGACATTCAGCAAGTTGCCAGTCTTGATGTTGTTAACGCCTTACAGGGACAAAGTTCCGGGGTATCCATCACTTCAACTTCCGGACAACCAGGAGCTGGTATGGTAGTAAACATTCGTGGTGTAGGAACCGCGGGAAACAATTCTCCTCTTTATGTTGTAGATGGAGTTGTTGTGGACAATGGTATCGGATATTTAGATCCTTCTTCTATTGAAAGAGTTGACATCCTTAAAGATGCATCAGCAGCTTCAATTTATGGAGCCAGAGCTGCCAACGGAGTTATATTAGTAACGACTAAAAAAGGTAAAGAAGGTAAAATGAACGTATCACTTAACAGTTATACCGGATACCAACAAATTGCCAAAAAATTAGACATGCTAAATTCAAATGAATATGCGGTTATCATGAATGAGGCACGAGTTAATTCTGGCTTTACGCCTTTGTATACTGCATCGCAAATAGCTGCACTTCCGAACCATGATTGGCAAAACGATTTATTCAATAATGGAGCTCTAAAACAAAATCACTCGTTAATGATTACCGGTGGTGATAAAAAATCTACCATCGCTACAGGATTATCTTATTATGGACAAGAAGGTCTTATTGGTAGTCAAACTAACCAGTCACAATACGATCGTATAACATTCAATGTGAACACCACATCTGATGTTATAGAAAATCATTTGAAAATTGGGGAAAATTTCTCTTTTGCCAATATCAAAAGTAGTGGTGTTTCTGACCAGGGTCTTTACAATAATAGTATAAGAAGTTTTCTAAATGCATCTCCGTTAGATGCTGCATATGATCCTAATGGTAATTTTGCGACTTCAATTATTGCCGCTGATGTTTTTAATCCCGTGGCTTCTCTTTATCATAATAATTTTAAAGAAGATAAAATAAATCGTTATGTGGGAAATGTATTTGCAGAAGCAAAATTCATGAAAAATTTCACATTCAAAACCAGCTTTGGAGTGGATATGTCGGATAGTTCTTATCGTTCTTTTAAACCAGAATATAATGAAACGCTTTTTGACAATAATCTTATCTCAAGTGTTACGCAAAATTCTAATAAAAGTTTGGGCTGGTTATGGGAAAACACATTGCAATACAAAGCGGCTATCAACGACATCCATCATTTTGATGTATTGTTAGGGACTTCTGCTAAGTCCAACACTTCAGAAAGTATGGGCGCTACGGGCAAAAATTTAACTTTTAACGACTTTACCCATGCATATTTAAGCAATGCAACAGATAAAACATCAAATACAGTTTCCGGTGAAAGATATGATTATAGACTTCAATCTTATTTTGGGAGATTATTATATGATTATGACAATAAATACTTATTCACGGCAACAATAAGAAGAGACGGTTCTTCTGAATTTGGGTCTAATAATAAATACGCTTACTTTCCTGCGGTATCAGCCGGATGGAATGTAGATCGTGAAAATTTCTTTCCAAAAGAAGCTGTCATAAAAAACCTTAAAATAAGAGCCAGTTGGGGACAAAACGGTAATGATCAGTTTTCAAAACGATTTGCATACATGTCAACCATAAACTCTTATGATAAAAACTATCATTTTGGAACAGGTTCAAATGAAACACTATACACAGGTTCCAGCCCGGATGCACTTTCAAATCCAGATTTAAAATGGGAAACATCTGAGCAGACTGACTTTGGTTTTGATGCTACATTATTCTCAAACCTTACTTTGACATTCGATTATTACAACAAAACTACCAAGGACTGGTTAGTACAAGCGTCTATTCCTGAAATTGCAGGAGCTACGCCTCCCTATACTAACGGTGGAGATGTTAATAATAAAGGAATTGAATTAGGATTAGGATACAGAACCAATTTTGGAAAAGACTGGGCATTTTCTATAAACGGAAATATATCTCACAATAAAAACGAAGTACTTCGTGTTGCCAATTCTGAAGGCATAATTCATGGTGATTCTAATCTTCTTTTTCAAGGTTTGGATGAAATGAATCGTGTAGAAGTAGGACAGCCTATTGGTTATTTTTACGGACTTAAAACAAATGGCATTTTTCAAAACGCAACCGAAGTTGCTGCAGGAGTTCAACCTAATGCAATGCCTGGTGATGTTAAGTTTGTGGACTTAAATGGTGACGGAAAGATTGATGCTAATGATAAAACTAATATTGGAGATCCAAATCCTGATTTTACTTATGGATTGAACATGGAACTATCTTACAAAGCTTTTGATTTATCTATTTATACCTATGGCGTTTCAGGAAACCAAAATGTTATTGGAATTCGCAGTATCGAACGTCCTTACTCAAATTTCACAACCAGTATCTTGAATCGCTGGACAACAGAGGGAAGCTCTAACACTATTCCAAGAGTTACCTATGGTTCAGATGCAAATGGAAATTATACCAAAATGTCAGATTTATATGTTCAGGACGCGAGCTTCTTTAGAATTAAGTCTGCTACATTAGGTTGTGATTTAACGAAACTAACAAACAAGTTAAATTTCTTTTCTAAATTCAGATTATATGTTGCCGCAAACAATCTATTCACTTTTACAAAGTATCAGGGAATGGATCCAGAAATTGGGTTTGGAAACACAAACCAATCATGGGCAAAAGGGATTGATGTAGGGTACTACCCACAGCCAAGAACCTATATGATAGGACTTAATGTTAACTTCTAATTATCAAAAAAATGAAAAATTATATTAAACTATTTACAGCATCAACCCTATTAGTATTAAGTTCTTGCTCGAATGATTTTTTAGACACCACACCTGTAACTGAAAAAGTTTCAGAAAATTTTTATAGAACTCCAAAAGATGCTCTTGAAGGACTCGTTTCAATATATGATGTATTGCAACAGGAAGGTGGCTGGGCAGGATTCCAAATGATTACCGAAGAAGCTTCAGATGATTGTTTTGGAGGTTTTGGAACTGCTGATGGAATAGCTGTTTTAGACTGGGATCGTTTTAAAAATAATTCCGATCCAGAAATGAATAATGTGGTTTGGCAAACGTGCTACAAAGGAATATACAGAGCCAATATTTTATTAGAAAACTTGGATAAAGTAAATTGGGGTACTGACACTGCCCTTAAAACAAAATATGAAGCAGAAGCTCGTTTTTTAAGAGCTCATTTCCATTTTGAATTAGCAAGAGTTTTTGGAGATATTGTTCCACTTGATCATACCATTAGCACAAATGAATTCAATTCTCCAAGAGTAGCTCCTGAAGTTACTTATGCATTAATTGCCAATGATTTAAAATTTGCTGCTGCTAATTTAGGGACCGATAATTATTCTCAGGTAGGGAATCCAAATTACGGTCGCATCACTAAATGGGCTGCAGAAGCTTACATCGCTAAAGCATTTTTATTCTACACGGATTATTATGATAAAACTGATTTGGCAGGTGTAATTACTAAGGCAGAAGCCATAACCAGCATCAATGATGTTGTAAATACCAGTGGACATGCTTTGATAGCAGATTATTCTCGTCTATGGCTTGCTGCATCACTTGCAAATTATGCAGGTGAAGGTAATACAGAAATGGTTTGGGCCATCCGCTATAATGCAAGCGGTAAAGGAGACTGGAATCTACACGAAGGAAACCGTTTATCAGTATTAATTGCACCACGTGGTGGAAACATAGGCCGATATGCTTATGGTTGGGGCGGACTTACCGTTACTCCTAGTCTTTATAATGCCTACGAAGTTGGAGATACTCGTAGAGATGCTACAATCATCAATTTTGCAGGAGAAGGATTGAATTTTGATCCGGCACCAAATAAAAGAGACCAACGTCAATATACAGGATATGCCTGGAAAAAATATTGTCCGGTTACCAATGAAGCTGGAATTGCAGACGTAACTGCTAACGGTGGAAATTTCCAAATTGACAATGTCGAAGATTATGCAGTAATACGATTTTCTGATGTACTGTTGATGGCAGCTGAACTTAATCTTGGTACTAATGCCGGTTTTGCAAAAACTTGTCTTGATAAAGTTCGTGACCGTGCGTTTCAAAATGCTACTCACCGCGTTGCAGCAACTTTACCAAATATAATGAAGGAGCGTCAATTAGAACTTGCATTGGAAGGGCAACGCTTCTTTGATTTAATCAGACAAAGTCCAGCTGTAGCCAAAGCTGCTATTGACAATGTAAATAGTGATTCTCAATTTAATGTAACATTTAGAACAGAAACACTAGGTTTATTTGCATTACCTCAGTCACAAATCGTACTTTCTAACGGAGCAATAAAACAAAATCCAGGTTGGTAATAACCTTAAAAATAATGACTATGAAAAATATATTTTTAACATTAATAGCTATAACTGCAGTCGGTTCGTTATTTTCTTGCGAACCGGTAGAAGACCGTAACAGCCTTCCTGCCATGACGCTCAAGTCCTCAGATCTTAATTATACGGTTGTAGCAAATGGGAATAACATCCAATTGAAAAACCTAACTCCGGATATCATACCGTATTGGAGTTATGTTGATTCAAAAGGGAATGAATTGGGGCATTCAAACCTAAATGACTTAACTATTGCCATGCCATTTGCCGGTACTTACACTGTTAATTTTTCAGCTTATACAAAAGGCGGTTCAGTAACAGATACAAAAACGGTAACCATCTTAAAAAATGATCAAACTTTATTTAGTGATCCCAGATGGGCAATGCTTACAAACGGTGTAGCTGGAAAAACATGGGTTTTTAACATGGTAACTGAAAGTCCATTTGCATTTGTTGGTGGTGGATATATAAACAAGACAGTAGAAGGAGATTGGGCCTGGTATCCAGGCAGTATCAATGACGTATCCTGGTCGGGTATAGAAAACAAAGATTGGGGAGAAGTTACTTTCGACCTGAACGGAGGTTATAATGTAAAAGTCAAACAAACTTCATTGACCACAGGGAGTACTGTTAAAACCACTCAAACCGGAACGTACAATTTTAGTCTTACAAATGGTGCTACAAATGATAGAATCATATTAAATGGAGGAATAGAAATGCTACATCTTAATGCCTATTATAATGAAACCCTGTCAGGTTTTTCATTCTCTAATGTTAGATTAATAGAGCTTACTGCAACTTCTTTAAGATATGCCGCAATTCGTAACGACGGTGTACAAGTTGTTATGAATTTAATACCAAAAACTAGTAATTAAACTAAATTTGTTTAGTTCTAAAAAGAATAAAAGTATTGAGAATACGATTGCTTTAACAGTATCTAATCTCAATACTTTACTCTAATACCAGTATAATAGCTTCATCTTTTTTTAACGGTATTGGAAAACGCTTTAAAATATTTTATACTACCGGTAAGCACTATTTTGCACTTATCGGTAGTTTAAATACCATAATTAATTCATTATGAACAAAAAGAAAAATTTCAGCCATTTTCAAAAAATACTTATTCTGCTTGGGATTATTATCACTTTGGCTTTTAATAGTACAGAAGACAAAACTGACTTAAATTCCAGAAAGACCAGCTTTAATTCGGGTTGGAATTTCCACTTGAATGAAAGCATAAAAGATAGGGATACCATAAATGTCAATACATCATGGAGAACTTTAAATCTTCCGCATGATTGGAGTATCGAGGGAAAATTTGATGAAAAAAGTCCTGCAGGTTATGGCGGAGGTGCTCTTAATGGGGGATTGGGCTGGTACAAAAAAACATTTAAAGTTGCTACTGCAGATAAAACAAAAATAACTGCTATAGTTTTTGATGGCGTCTATAGAAACAGTGAAGTCTGGATTAACGGGCATTATCTCGGTAAACGTCCAAACGGATATATTGGTTTTCAATACGACCTTTCTCCTTATTTAAATTACGGTGATAAAAACAATGAAATTTTAGTAAAAGTTGACAATTCAAAACAACCCAATTCACGTTGGTATTCCGGTTCTGGAATATTCAGAAACGTATGGCTTGAAACTACAGATAAATTACATATTGAACAATGGGGAACATATATTACTACGCCAAAAACCAGTTCAGAAAGCGCAACAATTAATCTTGAAACCACAATAAAAAACCAGAATGCAACTGCTAAGAATGCTTTGGTAGTTACTACATTATATAGTAATGGCAAAAAAATAACTTCTGTTAGTCAAAAAATTACTGTTAATGCCAATGCAAGTCAAACAATCCAACAAGTCGCCACGGTAAGTAATCCTTTATTATGGTCTGTTGAAAAACCGAAGCTTTATTCTGCCATTACTGAAATCAGGATAGACCATACGATTATAGACCAATATAAAACCAATTTCGGAATCAGAAGTTTTAAATTTGATGCCGATAAGGGATTTATTTTAAACGGAAAACAAGTAAAAATAAAAGGAGTTTGTTTGCACCATGATTTAGGACCATTGGGCGCTGCTATTAATACCCGAGCGATTGAACGCCAATTGGAAATTTTGAAAAACATGGGTGTAAACGGCATCAGAACTTCCCATAATCCTCCTGCTCCGGAACTTTTAGACCTTTGTGACAAAATGGGTTTCATTGTAATGGATGAGGTTTTTGACATGTGGAAAAAAAGCAAAACCCAATATGATTATAGTCTTAATTGGGATCAATGGCATGTAAAAGATTTAGAAGATCAGGTACTTCGTGACCGCAATCACTCCAGTATTTTTATTTGGAGTATCGGCAATGAAATTCCAGAACAATGGGATGAATCTGGTACAAAAATCGCGTTGGAGCTGGCAGGATTAACAAAAAAATTAGATGCAACACGCCCGATTACTTCGGCGATGAATCCGCCAACAAAGGAAAATAAAATCGCTGCTTCAGGAGCATTAGATTTAATAGGATACAATTATGCTCATGAGTCGTATACCAAACACAAAGAAACATTTCCCGGAATTCCTTTCATCGCCACCGAAACTACTTCGGCTTTAGAGACAAGAGGATATTACGATGCCGTTTCTGATACCATTAAACAATGGCCAAAAAGATGGGATCTTCCGTTAACAACAGGAAATCCTGGCAACACAGTATCTGCTTATGACCAAGTGCAGGCACCTTGGGGTTCTACGCACGAAGCCACTTGGAAAGTCATCAAGAAAAACGATAATCTTTCAGGAATGTACATTTGGACCGGCTTTGATTATATCGGTGAACCAACCCCTTATGAATGGCCATCGATTAGTTCGTATTTTGGAATAGTAGATTTGGCAGGTTTCCCCAAAGATGTTTATTATATGTACCAAAGCGAATGGACTAACAAGCCTGTATTGCACATCTTTCCACACTGGAATTGGAAGAAAGGACAAAACGTAGATGTTTGGGCATACTATAACAATGCTGATGAAGTGGAACTTTTCCTTAACGGAAAATCAGTAGGCATTAAAAAGAAAGAAGGCGACGATTTACACATCATGTGGCGCGTACCCTTTCAGGCGGGAATACTAAAAGCGATTTCGCGCAAAAATGGAAAAACAGTTTTAGAATCGACAATCAAAACTGCTGGAGCTCCTGCAACTTTCAAACTCTCCTCTCACAGAGCAACTATTCATGCTGATGGAAATGATTTGTCTTTTGTAACAGTTGCTATTACTGATGCAAATGGTGTGCTTTCACCAAATGCCAATAATGAGATTCAATTTTCATTAAAAGGTAATGGTAAAATTGTAGGTGTTTGTAGTGGAGATCCTGTTAGTCACGAATCGTATAAAGGAACCACACACACAGCCTTAAATGGAAAATGTCTGGTCGTAATCCAAGCGGGAGACCAAGCAGGAAAACTAGAATTGACTGCCAGTGCCAATGGTTTGAAAAGCAGCACTACAGTGATTGCGGTTAAATAAAGAATACTATAATAACAATTCACATTACTTCGGCTTCGGCTCTCTCCTTTGGAGCGGGGTGAGGTTTTAAAACAAACAACAATGAAAAAACGACAACTTATATTATCCATATTCCTGGCGTTTGGTCTTTTTGCAGCCCCAAAAGCTATAGCTCAAATACAAAACGCCGATGTTCTTAACGCGCCAATTGATATCAGCAAAGATTTTCAGAATTACCTAAATACTTTTTATTTTGCTGACGAGCTTACAGGCTTTGACCCTCAAACAGGAAAAGGAACAGTAAAATACCTGAGATACAATTACAAAACGCGTCAGGCATTCAACAATATGATGATGAAACCGGATGTAGTTCCTGCGAATGAGTTTCCAGCTACGGAGTATGCAGCAACACCTGAATTGCCATTTCAAATTCAGTTCGTTTCAGACCGTACCTTGAGAATCAAAATGACTTCCGGACCACAATTTCATCCAGAAAAAGAATCACTGATGCTGATCAACGGTGTAGCGCCAAATCATCCGGAATTATGGAACTATTCTAAAATTGACGGCGGTTATAAATTTACCAGCAAACACGGTTCTGTTGAAATTCAGACTAAACCTTGGCACGTAAAAATTTACGATGAAAAAGGAAAATTGTTAACAGGAACTTTACATGATTCTGATTTTAAAAATACCTACACGCCAACGCTACCGTTCTCGTTTGTTCGCAGAAACAGCGATTATTCCAGAAGTATGGGAGCTGCTTTCAGCTTAGAACCAGATGAAAAAATATTTGGTTGCGGGGAATCATTCACCCAATTCAACAAACGCGGACAAAAAGTGGTATTATGGACAGATGATGCCAATGGAATCCAAAATGAAACCATGTACAAACCAGTTCCGTTTTATATGAGCAGCCGTGGTTATGGGGTGTTCATGCACCACTCCACTCCTATCACTGTTGATTTTGGAAGGTATTTTGGCAGTGCCAATGAAATGTATATTGGCGATGATGAAGCCGATTTGTTTTTCTTCATTGGGGAACCAAAAGAAATACTGGATGAATATACTAATTTGACAGGAAAAGCTGCAATGCCTCCACTTTGGTCATTTGGTTTTTGGATGAGTCGTATCACCTATTTCTCTGAAAAAGAAGGCCGTCAAGTGGCTAAAGATTTACGCGCCTATAAAATCCCAACCGATGTAATTCACTTTGATACAGGTTGGTTTGATGTAGATTGGAGAAACAATTATGAGTTTTCTAAAGACCGTTTTCCGGATGCAGTAAAAATGATGTCGGATATGAAAGACGATGGTTTCCATGTATGTTTATGGCAATTGCCTTATTTCTCTCCAAAGAACACCTTGTTCAATGAAATCATAGACAAAAATCTAGCAGTAAGAGACCGCAAAGGAAACCTTCCTTATGAAGATGCAGTACTGGATTTTTCAAACCCGGCAACAGTGACCTGGTACCAGGCTAAACTGAAACATTTATTTGACCAGGGAGTAAGTGTATTCAAAGTAGATTTTGGAGAAGCTGCCCCGCCAGAAGGGATTTATCATTCAGGACGTACTGGTTTCTATGAGCACAATTTATATCCATTGCGTTACAACAAAGCCGTTGCCGAAATTACTCAAAAAGAAAAAGGGTATACTTTGATTTGGGCAAGAAGCACTTGGGCAGGTAGCCAACGTTACCCATTACACTGGGGTGGTGATGCCGAAACAACAAATGGTGCGATGTCTGCCGAATTAAGAGGCGGACTTTCATTAGGATTAAGCGGATTCAGTTTCTGGAGTCATGATGTAGGAGGATTTGCAACAAAATCACCGGAAAATCTATACCGCAGATGGGCACCGTTCGGGATGTTAACCTCACACGTGAGAAGTCATGGTGAGCCTCCGCGTGAACCTTGGCTATACAGCAAAGCCTTTTTGGAAGGATTTAGAAACGCCGATAATATGCGTTACGAATTAATGCCTTATATCTATGCGCAAGCCAAAGAAAGTTCTCAAAAAGGATTGCCAATGATGCGTGCTTTGTTTCTGGAATATCCAAATGACCCGGGAGCCTGGTTGGTGGACAATGAATATTTATTTGGTTCAAGCATGTTAGTTGCCCCTTTATTCGAAGAAGTTACTGAAAGAGATGTCTATCTTCCGGAAGGGACTTGGATTGATTACCAAACCAAAAAAGTATACCAGGGCGGCTGGCATAAAATCAAAGCAGGTGCTATTCCAATCGTAGTTTTGGTTAGAGATGGTTCAGCGATCCCTCATATTGCATTGGCACAATCTACAAAAGACATGGATTGGAGCAAATTAACTCTGAAAGTATTCGCAACTGAAGGCACTAATACCGCCACCGCAAAAGTTTTCTTACCTGAAGGAGATGCCGTTCAGACCATCTCACTTTCTAAAAAGGGAACCAATTTTGAAACAACATCAAATCCCTTAACTGGAAAAACCACTTTCAAAACGGAGTGGGTAAAATAAATAAGTTGAGTTAGTTTTAAATCGGGGAGTTGAGTTTCTTAATTCCCTGATTTATAAAAAGACAATTAAGAAATAATACCATGATAAAAAGACTGATACTTCCTGCTCTGTTGTTTTCAATAGTTATAGGTAACTCTCAAGGCAAAAAAGTAAAATCCTACGAATTGACTGCTCCGGGAGGGCAAAATAAAATCAAATTTGAACTAGTAAACAGCGTTCCAAAATATGCTGTTTCACACGGAAAAACAGAAGTTATCACACCTTCTGACATGGGTTTTTTATTAAAAAACAATGATGATTTAAGTACCAATTTTGAAATCATTAAAGTTGAAAAATCAACCTTCGATGAAACTTGGGAACAAGTTTGGGGAGAAAAACATAAAATCCGCAACCACTACAATCAATTGGTGGTGAAACTGCAACAAAAAAACAAACAAAAACGCAAACTGGAAATCCAGTTCCGTGCTTTTGATGATGGAATTGCCTTTAGGTATGTATATCCAAAACAAGGTACAAAAGACAGTATTTTCATTATGGATGAAAAAACAACTTTCAACCTAAAAGAAGATGGAAAAGCATGGTGGATTCCTGCTAACAGAGAAAATCGCGATGAATACCTTTTTAAAGATGCGCCCGTAAGTTCTCTCGATACTGTTCTTACCCCTCTTACTATTGAAAGCAAAAGTGGATTAGCCTTGAGTTTCCACGAAGCTAATTTGATAGATTTTGCGAGTATGACTCTGGTAAATAATAAAGGCACGCAATTAAAAACCGACCTGGTGCCTTGGGCTGATGGTGTAAAAGTTCGTGTAAAAGATACTTTTACTTCTTCGTGGAGAACGGTACAAATTGCTGAAAAACCTACAGATTTAATTACGTCTTATTTGATATTGAATCTGAACGAACCAAATAAAGTAGCCAATACAAGTTACTTTAAACCCTACAAATATTTTGGGATTTGGTGGGGAATGCATATCGGGAAATATACATTTTGGGAAAGCGACAAACAAGGTGCCACAACTGAGCATGCTAAACAATATATTGATTTTACGGCCAAAGAAGGCTTTCATCATTTGCTGATCGAAGGCTGGAACAAAGGCTGGACACCTGCCTGGTATGAAAATAAGATGCACCAGTTTAGTTTTACAAAAAATGCCGATAATTTTGATCTGGAAAAAGTAGTGGAATACGGTAAAAAAAATGATGTAGCGCTTATTGGTTACCACGAGACGGGCTCGAACTTAATTAATTACTTAAAAGAAATCGACGCAGCTTTTGCTTTATATAAAAAACTGGGAATGCATTCGGTTAAAATTGGTCATGTAGGTTCAAAATTGAATATGAAAGAGTGGCACTTCGGACAATTTGGAGTAAATTATTTTAGATATATATTAGAAAAAGCGGCCGAATATGATTTGGCAGTATTGTATCATGAGTCCATAAAAGATACGGGAGAACGTCGTACTTATCCTAATATGGTTTCAAGAGAAGCAGCAAGAGGACAAGAGTACAATGCCTGGAGTGAAGGAAACCCGCCAAATCACCTGACGATTATTCCTTTTACCAGATTGCTTTCCGGACCGATGGATTTTACACCAGGGATTTTTGATGTGGAGGTAAAACAGGGCTATCCGGGCAAAAGAGTACACGGTACAACCGCCCAACAATTGGCATTATATGTAACCATTTACGCTCCAATTCAAATGATGGCGGACCTTCCTGAAAATTACGAAGGTAAACCAGCTTTGCAATTCCTAAAAGATGTTCCAACTGATTGGGAAACGACTAAAGTCTTAAATGGCGAAATCGGGCAATTCATTACTACCGCTCGTAAAGACAGAAACAGTGCTGACTGGTTTTTAGGAAGTATTACCAATGAAAAAGCTAGAGATTTAGCTATTCCATTGACCTTTTTAGATGCTAAAGCAACTTACGAAGCACAGATTTATGCTGATGCAGAAGGAACAGATGAAACACACAATCCATCTGCAGTAGCCATTTCTAAAAAAACAGTGAAGGCTTCGGATGTATTAAAATTGCATTTAGGCGGAGCCGGAGGAACAGCCATTCGATTTAAAAAACTGTAATTTATAGATCTCTTGTAAAGACGCACTTACCGTGCCTGTCTAACCTCTTTTTGTCATAACGAGTTTGATTAAAAAGTAAGAATAGAATGACTATGATTCTAAAAACAATTATTATTTTAAGATGAAAAGAAATTTAGTATTACTTATTATTCTTTTTTGCTCTGCAAACCTTCATTTGTTTGGGCAAAATAAAGACGCTGAAAAATCGACTTTTACAGATCGAATTATAAAAGTCGATTATAATAAATCAGTAGGCGAATTGAATACCATGTTCAAAGAGTGTATCGGAGCAGGAAGAGCGAATGAAGGATTGCGTGCCGATTGGCAGCAACAGCTAGCTATTGTAAAAAAAGAATGCGATTTTAAATACATTCGAATGCA
Source organism: Flavobacterium kochi (assembly GCF_048286715.1). Lineage (NCBI taxonomy): Bacteria > Pseudomonadati > Bacteroidota > Flavobacteriia > Flavobacteriales > Flavobacteriaceae > Flavobacterium > Flavobacterium kochi. The sequence goes on along the minus strand of NZ_JBLVPW010000002.1, from coordinate 3,828 downwards.
TGGTTTATTGTCTGATGACATGGCTATTTATCGTGAAGACGCAAAAGGAAATCCGGAATATAATTATCAATACATCGACGCCCTGTATGATTTTATTTTGAGTATCAAAATGAAACCTTTTGTTGAATTAGGTTTTATGCCTTCAGCATTGGCGAGTGGAAATCAAACCATTTTTTGGTGGAAAGGCAATGTAACACCGCCAAAAAATTATAAAAAATGGGAAGACTTAATCCGCAACTTAACCATTCATTTTACGGAACGTTATGGTGCCGATGAAGTGAAAACATGGTATTTTGAGGTATGGAATGAGCCCAACCTGTCACCAGGCTTCTGGACAGGTACTCAGGAGGAATATTTCAAATTGTATGATTACAGTGCACGTGCCATAAAAAGTGTAAATGTGGCCTACAAAGTGGGTGGTCCTGCTACAGCCGGTGCTGCCTGGGTTCCTGAAACAATTGATTTTTGCGCTAAAAATAATGTTCCCTTGGACTTCATTTCAACACACACCTACGGAGTAAAACAAGGGTTTTTAGATGAATTTGGAACTTCTGGAACCGTCTTGAATAAAGAGGAATCCAGTGTGAGTGGCGATATTGTTAATTCACGTAAGCAAATTTCTAGTTCGGCTAAGCCAAATCTGGAATTGCACTATACCGAATGGAGTTCATCCTATACTCCTGCCGACCCCATTCATGACAGTTATCATTCAGCTGCTTATATTCTTCAAAAACTGAAGCAAGTGGGAAATGCACCAAACTCTATGTCTTATTGGGTTTTTACTGATATTTTCGAAGAAGCCGGCCCACGATTTACGCCTTTTCATGGAGGATTTGGATTGCTGAATACGCAAGGGATCAAGAAACCCGCCTATTTCTCCTATTATTTGCTAAACAAGCTGGGAAAAACAGAACTCCAAAATACAGACCAGTCCTCTTGGGCAACCAAAAATTCAAAAGGAGATGTACAGCTGCTTTTTTGGGATTTTACCAATACACATCCTGGAGATTCAGTCAATAACCAAAAATATTATGTGCAGGATTTACCGTCTAGACCAAAAGGAAGTATAAAAATTGAAGTGACAGGATTGCCAAAAGGAAAATATAATTTGGAGCTATACAAAGTAGGATATAAAGCGAATGACGTTTACACGGATTATTTAGGGATGAATAAACCAAATCAGTTGACGAAGCAACAAGTTGCTATCCTTAAAGAAAAAAATAACGGTTCACCGATTGCAACAGAAAAAGTGACCATTGATTCAAAAGGAATCTATTCCAAGGAATTTACTACCAATGAAAATGATGTTTTACTGCTGAATTTTGTAAAAAAATAGTTGCAAAAAAAATAATTTAAAAATAAAATTAGCTACAGATGAAATATAAAATTATCACATTATCCATCACATTTTCAGTAATGCTTTTCGCTGGATATGATGCCCATTCTCAAACGCTTAAAAATAAAAAACAAACAAAAACCGGTATTGCAAAATCTTTAAGCACTAAATGCGATGCCGAAATTGACAAGTTGATTTCAAAAATGACCCTCGAAGAAAAAATAGGTATGTTACATGGTAACAGTATGTTTTCTACCGGTGGTGTAAAACGACTGGGTATTCCAGAATTAAAAATGGCCGACGGTCCAATAGGAGTTCGTGAAGAAATTTCTCGTGATAACTGGGCGCCTGCTGGATTAACTAACGATTTTGCTACGTATTATCCGGCCGGTGGAGGTTTGTCAGCAACCTGGAATACCGATTTGGCTCATCTTTTCGGGAACAGTGTGGGGCAGGAATTGCGTGCCAGAGACAAAGATATGTTGCTTTCGCCAGCTATAAATATTATCAGAACGCCGCTTGGAGGCAGAACGTATGAATATTTAACTGAAGATCCTTTCCTAAACAAAAAAATTGCTGTGCCATTGATTGTTGGACTACAGGACAACGACGTTATGGCTTGCGTAAAACACTTTGCTGCCAATAATCAAGAAACCAATCGCGATTTTGTTGATGTTCAAATTGACGAACGTACCCTTCGTGAAATTTATTTGCCCGCATTTAAAGCTGCAGTGACAGAGGCTAAAGCGTATAGTTTAATGGGAGCTTATAACAAGTTTAGAGGCGAATATTTATGTGAGAACGATTACATGCTGAATGAAGTACTGCGCGACGAATGGGGTTTTAAAGGGATTATTGTTTCAGACTGGGCGGCAGTACATACCACAGTAAAATCTTTGAAAAATGGATTGGATATCGAAATGGGAACACCAAAACCTTTCAACGAATTTTTCCTGGCTGATAAACTGATCGCTGCAACAAAGGCTGGTGAAATTTCAGAATCAGAAATTAATAAACACGTAAAACGGATATTAGGGGTCTTGTTCCAGGTAAAAGCAATTGGTGGCAAAGACCGTGTAAAAGGAAGCATTGCAACCGAAGCACATTATCAGGATGCCTACAAAATTGCTTCAGAATCAGTGGTTTTATTAAAAAACGACAACAACACATTGCCTTTAAAACTAGATAGCGTAAAATCTATTGCCGTCATTGGGAATAATGCAACTAAGAAAAACGCTTTGGGCGGGTTTGGCGCAGGGGTTAAAACAAAAAGAGAGGTTACCCCTTTAGAAGGTTTAACAAACAGATTGCCAAGCTCCATCAAAATTAATTATGCAGAAGGGTATTTAGAGCGATACGATGAAAAAAACAAAGGGAAATTAGGAGATATTACGTTGAACGGTCCTGTAACCATTGATCAATTGGATCCTGTTAAATTACAGGAAGCGATAGAAGCCGCCAAAAATTCAGATGTAGTCATCGTTTTTGCAGGTTCAAACCGTGATTATGAAACCGAAGCTTCCGATCGTAGAAACTTAACGTTACCATTCGGGCAAGAAGAATTGATTAACAAAGTTAGAGAAGCAAATCCTAATACAATTGTTGTAATGATTGCAGGAGCTCCTTTTGATATTCAGGACATCAGCAAAAAAACATCGGCTTTGGTTTGGAGCTGGTTCAATGGCTCCGAAGGTGGAAATGCTTTGGCAGATGTATTGTTAGGAAAAGTAAATCCTTCCGGGAAATTACCCTGGACGATGCCAAAAAATATCATGGACTCCCCTGCACACGCTACTAACAGTTTCCCTGGAGACAAATCAGTAAATTATGCCGAAGGAATTCTGGTAGGATATCGTTGGTTTGACACTAAAAAAATTGAGCCTCTTTATCCTTTTGGATACGGATTATCATACACCACTTTTGCTTTCGACAATGTGAAAACAGACCAGAAATCATATACTACTGATGAAACAATTGCTATTTCTGTAACGGTTAAAAACACTGGAAAAGTGGATGGTAAAGAAGTGCTACAATTGTATTCGTCTCAATCAGATTCGAAAATTACTCGTGCTGCCCAAGAGTTAAAAGGCTTCCAAAAAGTATTGGTTGCAGCTGGAAATTCCAAAACCGTAACCATTCAGGTTCCAGTACAAGAATTGGCATACTATAATGTTGCCACTAAAAAATGGACTGTTGAGCCAGGAAATTACACCTTGAAATTAGGAAGTTCTTCTCGTGACATTAAAAAAGAGGTTGTCGTAACTATAAAACAAGAATCACTATAGCACTAATTATGTCTTCTTTATTTACAAAATTAAAAATCTATTAAATGAAAAAAATAGTAAGTCACCTTGTATTTCCTTTTATTTTAAGTTTATCGAGTTACTTACATAAAAAACACTTATATTTATAGTAAATACAAGGATATGGAAAAGATATTTCAGGGTGAGAATATTTTAGAGTTTATAAAGACATTCCCAGACGATCAAAGT